>JAWSUP010000252.1:0-6511 GCA_033549405.1 Bacillota bacterium
CAATGAAATTTTGGCTCTGAATCTTCCTGTAAAAATGATCTGCCCGAGTCATGGTGTTATCTGGCGGGAGAATCCTGTGCAAATTATCGAAACCTACCTGAAATGGGCAGATAATTATCAAGAAAATCAGATAACACTTATCTATGACAGCATGTGGGGATCTACTGGGAAAATGGCAGAATCGATCGCTCGAGGCATTCATCAAGCTGATCCGGAAACGACCATCAAACTCTATAATGCAGCCAAGACAGATAAAAATGACATCATCAAAGAAATCTTTAAATCGAAAGCGATTCTTGTTGGATCCGCAACGATCAACAACGGCCTGTTATATTCAATCAGCGGAATATGTGAAATGATACGAGGATTAAAGTTCAAAAACAAGAAAGCCGCGGCGTTTGGCAGTTATGGCTGGAGTGGAGAAGCAGTCAAACAAATCAACAACCTGCTGAGTAGCGCGGGCTTTACAGTGGTCAATGAAGGTATCCGTACACTCTGGGTACCTGATGCGTCAGCCGAAACGACATGTGAAGAATTCGGTATAGCTTTCGCTCAATCTCTATAAACTGGAGGTTTGTAATGCATTATGCAAGTGAAGAAAGGTCAACACTATCTGCGTAATCCGGTGTTGCCTTGAATTGGCTGACCAATTCTTTGGCAATTCTTGCTTCCTTTTCTTTAACAAAGATTGAATAGGAATAGCATGCTTTCTTTGGAACGGTACCGCTGTTTAGTCCGCAGCAGCCGTATTGCAGCCGTTTATCGGTCGCATATGCTTTGAATCTGATCCCGTTGTTGCGCATAATCTGCTGGTATTCATGATAAAGAAACTGATTCGTTCCCTCAAAAATTATTGTTTGCTTTTCAAACAAGCCCATGTTTAATCCTCCTATAATTCACGAACGGAGAAAACCTGTCTGAATCAACTTAGATTGACACGCTTTCCCTGTTGATGTAAAGCATCTAAAAACAGTTTATTGCTTCCGTATGTAGATTTTATGTAGTTGAACAGTAAAAAGCCCAACAAATATTTAATTGCGCGCGATATTGTGAGCGACCGGCAGTGCGATCTCGTCAGATTTGAAGATTAGTATAAGCAACGAACGAATGATTTGCTTCGCGTAACAAACGTTCTTTTAGTTTCTCTGCTAACTGTTAAAATATAATAGATGCTATTAGCGCTTTATTGTAGCAGTTCAAGTTAGGATAATTCATGTCAAATTATCTGTCAATATCAGTCTTAGACTGATCACAGAAAATACAAAAAGTATCACTTAAAAGAAAGAAGATTGTTATTATGAAAAAATATATTATTACAATGATCTTAACAATTTTTGTTGTTATGTCATTTTCAGGTTTAACGTTGGCAGCCGAAATGGAGCTAAAGAGTATTGATGCTATTTTGTCGGAAATACGTCAAGAACAAGGAATCAGTAGCACTGAGACGATAGATGTAGACAAGGTAAGTGCTGATAAACTTGAAGAACTGGGCGACTCAGTCATGGAAGTTATGATCGGCAATACAGAAATGCATGAACAGATGGACGAAAGGCTTGGCGGAGAGGGTTCAACCTCTTTAACCGCTTTCCACAAAAGGCTTGGCTACAATTATCTAACAGGAAATCCAGATGGCATGATGAACACCTATCAAGGTGGGATGATGGGCTTTTTTGGTCGAGGCGGCATGATGGGTTATGGTTGGGATTATGGTTGGATTCTTATTTTGCTTGGTGGTTTGGTAATAATCGGAATTATCGGAGCAATCATTTATGTTTTAGTTCGTGCTGCCAATGTGTCTGGTAAATCTGGCTCTGCTGCTCCACGCGAAATACGATATGACAGTAACAGCCGTGCTTTAGCGGTCTTAGCAGAGAGGTATGCCAGAGGTGAAATTAGCGATGAAGAGTATAAGCAAAAGAAAAGCGAAATAATAAAACCGTAGTTTTATATAAGTGATATTGATATATGAGGATGGGCAGTATGAAAGCTATAGTGTATCGATCAAATACAGGATATACAAAAAAGTATGCAGAAATGCTCGCACATAAAACAGGATTGCCTGTATATAGTCTCAAGGACCTGGCATGTGAAGGCGGTCTGCGCTGTTGGCATGCGTGTTCCGTCATCCAATCAGCTGCCTGATCTCATCAAAAAGCATAAGATAGAATCCGCTAAGTCGTTTTATTTGCAGGGCGGATTTGACCTCAGAAAGCATCATGGGATTTACAAACTCATAGTAATGATGATGTTTAAAAAAGGTGTACCATCAATGGAAAAGAAAGTCGACAAAACCGAAAGCGATATAGCTGCGCTGGATATGTTAAAAAATGGCGGCGACTGTGTGCGTGAAGAAAATCTAGATCCGGTTTTGGAGTGGTTGAAATGGTAAAAATGTTGATGTTCGGGGGCTTGATGCCCTGGGACAACACAGCCAATCAGTGGAGGTGATTCTGATGTTAGTCAGTTTGAAGGAACTTAAGGGATTGACCATTCAGGCTAAGGATGGCGAAATCGGCAAAGTCAATGATGTTTATTTTGATGATAGAGCCTGGGTTGTACGCTACTTGATTGATAAGACCGGCTTCTGGCTTTTCGGCCAACAGGTGCTGATATCACCTGCATCGGTACTTGCAATTGATATGGAAAAGCACCAGATCCGGGTTGATCTGACGCGTGATCAGGTGGCCAACAGCCCGAAAGTTGATCAAGAAAAGCCGCTGTCACATGACGCCGAAAATGAATTGATTCAATATTACCATTGGCCAACCTACTTGGGTATTGGTGGCATGGGTGTCGGTGGTGTGGGTATCGGTGGTACGGATACAGCGCAGAGCGCCGCTTATGGCCAGACTCAAGTACCTTTCCCTATAACGTTGAGCGAACCACGAAAAATCGTCCATGACGAGGAATCCGATGGACCCAACATCATCAGCACTGACCATGTGCTGAAATATCCAGTGTCGACCAGCGACGGAGATCTTGGGTTTGTCTCTGACCTTATTGTTGACTTAGAGACCTGGGAGATTCGTTATCTGGTGATTGAAATCGATGAAGAAAAGGAAAAGAAAGTGCTGATCGATCCGGAATGGATTGATTGGATCAGCTGGAAAAAGCGTCGTATCAGTGTCAGCATAAAACGAGAGAAAATCAAGGCATGCCCCAGATTCGATTTGTCTTTACCCATACAGCGCGAATACGAAAATTTGCTGTATGAACATTATGAATGTAAAAAATATTGGGAGAGGAAAGATGCCGGTTCATAATTTGTGCTGCAAAAAAAGAAGGTTGTGGGGATAAGTGGAAAATTCGTTTATCTTAATATATTATGACGCAATTTACTTCGCCTCATCAATGACCGATTTTAATTCATTTTCAACTTCAATCGCCATAGCTGATAATTCATCATTGTTTATCATGCCAATGAGTCTGGTAGGGTTTACCATGCCAATAAATACAAAATTATTATATTCATAAACCACCATCTTACAGGGCAAAAAATATCCGGCTTCAATGTTCTTAACTAATACTTCCTGGGCTTTTTTGGGATTACAGACCTCTAATATTTTAAAGTTATCATCAAAACTCAAGCCTTTTTCTTTAAGCTTTTCTTTGAAATTCAACTCCCATAATACACCAAAATTATGATTGATCAAGCTTTCCTTCAAACTATTTACAGCGTTTTCAAAACTCTTCTTAGTCTTAACTTTATAGTTTATATCCATACTAATCACCCTTGATTTTTCTCTGAATATCCATAAATATCCATTATCATATCGAGATATCCAATTGGTTGGTGGACTTACTTCTGGAGATGTTCTTTCTCTGACGTCACCTTGCACATCTTTCATGTAATGATTTTATCGCTTTATTTGAAAAAATAATAGTACTTTACAAAATCTTACCATGAATTCGCAACAGGATACCATCTGTTCACAACAATGGTACCAGGAACAATAGTGATGATTCGCAAGATGATAACAATGGTTTACGCATTGATACTACTTTCCAAATGTCATAACCACGGAAATGATAGGTTTCCACAATATGATCAAGAGATCTGTTTGAAAAAGAGAACACTTTATAAGCCAGTAATTCCAAAAAAAAAACCTATTCATACAAAATTATTTAAGTTGCTCAGCAACGAAATCAGCTAAACTATGCATCATTAGAAGCAAGCAACAAGCAATGCTTGGGATGAGCGAATTGATTTTCCGGGATGTTGTTTGGATCCATGACAATTGTCATGACAGCAAAACTTGAAGTTTGAATTGTTATAATTTTGTGGAGGTTTTTATGAGTGGTATAAATACAAGGAAGTTCGCTGGTACAAAAGTTCATACTTTGCAGGCAGATTTTGAGAGCTACATGAGTTTAAATGACAATATATATAATAGTCAAATTATTCTGCATGCGCAGGAATCGTTATCTGAAATCTATGCCGTTAAAAAAATCTATATAAACATCATTATGGGTCGGATAATCTTGCAGATCGATGACCAGGATGAAAAAAATTATTCGCCCAGTGACGTCATCGAAATTCCTGGAAGGACCAGGATGAAAATAAAGAACAGATCATCATACAAGTCAGCTATTCTAGTCATGAAATCATAATTGCCTTATAGATAAACCTGAAAATTCAGTGCGGATGTCTAATTCAAGGATATGAACCTGATAGATCAGAGCTCAAGTTTCATTTCAGGCTCGGTCAGCTTCAATTGTAATCAGCATATTGGAGAAGGTGATTATTTCCCTCGTAAATTATCGTTTGCTTTTCAAACAAGCCCATGTGTCGTCCTCCAATAAACCACGAACAGTGAAAATCTGTCAAAATCAACTCAGATCGACACACTTTCCCTGTTAATGATATGGAACGCGTAACAAACGTTCTTTTGGTTTTTCTGCTAACTGTTAAAATGTAATAGATGCTATTGGCGCTTTGTAGTAGTTCAATATGTTGATATTCGAGGCCTGCTGTCCTGCGACAGCACAGCCAATTGACGGAGGTGTATCTGATGTTAGTCAGTTTGAAGGAACTTAAGGGATTGACCATCCAGGCTAAGGATGGCGAAATCGGCAAAGTCAATGATGTTTATTTTGATGATAATGCCTGGGTTGTACGCTACTTGATTGATAAGACCGGCTTCTGGCTTTTCGGCCAAAAGGTGCTGATATCACCTGCGTCGGTACAGACAATTGATATGGAAAAGCACCAGATCCGGGTTGATCTGACGCGCGATCAGGTGGCCAACAGCCCGAGAGTTGATATAGAAAAGCCGCTGACACGTGACGCCGAAAATAAACTGGTTCAATATTACGATTGGCCAACCTACTTGGGTATTGGTGGCATGGGTGTCGGTGGTGTGGGTATCGGTGGTACGGATACAGCGCAGAGCGCCGCTTATGGCCAGACTCAAGTACCTTTCCCTATAACGTTGAGCGAACCACGAAAAATCGTCCATGACGAGGAATCCGATGGACCCAACATCATCAGCACTGACCATGTGCTGAAATATCCAGTGTCGACCAGCGACGGAGATCTTGGGTTTGTCTCTGACCTTATTGTTGACTTAGAGACCTGGGAGATTCGTTATCTGGTGATTGAAATCGATGAAGAAAAGGAAAAGAAAGTGCTGATCGATCCGGAATGGATTGATTGGATCAGCTGGAAAAAGCGTCGTATCAGCGTCAGCATGAAACGAGAAAAAATCAAGGCTTGTCCCAGTTTCGATCTGAGTTTGCCCATACAGCGCGAATACGAAGATTTGCTCTATGATCATTATGAATGTAAAAAGTATTGGGAGAGAAAAGACGCCGACTCATAGTTTGTGCTGCTAAAAAAGAAGGCTGTGGGGATATTATGACATGAGAAAGATAATCGTTCTATCAATGATTTCGCTTGACGGAGTGATGCAAGCGCCTGGCGGTCCTGAAGAAGATCCATCAGGTGGTTTCCAGTATGGCGGTTGGGTTGCGCCTTTATTTGACGAAGCATATGGCAAGGTTATGGAAAAGCAGATGCAGCCTGCGGATTTGCTGTTGGGTAGAAAAACATATGAGATTTTTGCCAGCTATTGGCCAGATTATGAAAATGATTGGCCAGGGATCAATGATGTCACAAAATACGTCATGTCTAATACATTGAAAAAGTCAGATTGGCAAAATACAGTTTTTCTCGAAAGCCTGGCAGATATCATAATGATCAAAAACGCCGTCGGTGCTGACATCCAGGTTCACGGCAGTAGTAAGCTCGTAAATTTGCTGCTTAAGAATGATTTAGTGGATGAACTTTGGCTTAAAATACACCCGTTAACGCTTGGTAAAGGAAAGAAATTATTTGAAGACGGCGCCATTCCGGCAGCATTTTTGCTGCTTGATCACATTGTTACACCAGGCGGGGTGATCTTTGCCAATTACAGGCGAGCTGGAAAAGTCAAGACAGGAATTGCAGGTGATTAAAACCGCAGTCAGGACTCAGAACCCGCTTTATATTTGGCTGTGGTTCGGATTAACC
>JAWSUP010000253.1:0-738 GCA_033549405.1 Bacillota bacterium
GGCGCAGATCGGCGCCGCTTTTATCGGCAAGGTGTTTGGCGCGCGGGCTGATCGCTTCCGGTAATGCGGCTGTACCGGCAACACCGGCAGCCTTGCCCGGCTTTTTCGCTGCGGGCTCTGGCGCTGGTTCCTGCTCTGGCGCAGACTCCTGAGCTGCCGCCGGTTCTGCTGCGGAAGCCGAATCGCCACCCGGATTAAAAGATGATGTATCTTCGCCTGGTTGACCAATGACACAGACATTGGTCAGGCACGGGACGTCGTCTCCTTCAGCAAAAAAGACGGCGATCAACGTTCCATCCACCTTGGCTGTTTCATCGAAAGTCGCCTTGTCTGTCTCATACGTGAACAGGATATCGCCCGCTTTGACGGGATCCCCTTTCTGTTTGTGCCAGCTGCCGATGATGCAGCTCTCAACCGACTGTCCTTGTCGGGGCATGATGACGGGTGTTGCCATGGTCAGATCCTCCTGTTATCAATTGGATGGCTTTTTAGCCACTTATTTCAGCATGTTCTGTCCGCCGGTGACCGGGATGGCCTGGCCGGTTTCATAGGCCTGTTCGACGCAGTACAGAATGGCCCGGGTGACATCGAGCGGTGAGCAGCCGCGGCGCATGGGCACCTTGTCAATATAGAAGCGGTAGACATCTTCCACCGTTCTGGCGCCGGGCGCCTTGCCCGCTTTGAGGTACTGGACGAAAAGCCCCTTTTCCGGATCGCTCCAGAGCGGCCCTTCGTAAT
>JAWSUP010000253.1:748-6503 GCA_033549405.1 Bacillota bacterium
TGCCGGGGCAGATGGCGTTGACCTTGATCCGGTTTTCCACCAGCTCCTTGGCAAAACTCTGCACAAGGCCGATGCCGCCGAATTTGCCGCCGGCGTAGGCGAAATTGCGGTTGGACCCTTCCAGGCCTGATTTCGAATTGATCTGGACGATATCGGCTGCATAGGCATCATCGAAACAGGCCTGGATCTTCATGGGCCGGGAACCATACTTGGACACAAGGAAAAACGCCGTGTAGTTGATACGGGTGACAAAATCAAACGTTTCCACGGTCATGTCCTCGAGGCCGCCGGCCCTGAGGACGCCTGCATTGCTGACCAGAAGATCGAGGCCGCCGAAAGTCGCCGCTGTCTGCTCGACCATCTGCCGGACCGATGCCTCCTGGCCGACATCCACCTGAATGGCCAGGGCGGTCCCTTCCCCGTACTGTTCATTCAATGAAATGGCGACGCTCTGGGCCAGCGGCAGGTTGAGATCTGCGATGATCAGGACACCGCCTGCGGCCGCCAGCTCCCGGGCGATACCCTCGCCAAAGCCCTGGGCGGCGCCTGTGACAAGGCAGATCCTTCCGCCCAGCCGCCCCTGCCGTTTGTTTGGAGCGGCAGAAGAAGCTGTAAAACAACCCAGCCTGCTGATCGTGACAGCATCCGGTTTATTCCCTGCGGCAAAAGCATCCTGGAGCGCAGTGTAGACGGCTTCAAGGCTGTCGTAAACGGCGCTGTTCAGCAGGATGCCTTTTTTCGCCTTATCTTTACGTTCCGGGCAGTCTGGCTCAAAGCGGACCTGCGTCGCCGGTCCGCCGCCCCAAAGGGCGCGCAGGGCAGGCGCAAGGGCTGCCGCAGTCGTCTGTTTATCGGGATTTATCCAAGGTTGCATAATGATCTGCCTTTCATATCGGTTCGGCGTTAGCCAGCAGGAATTGCTCCGCTTCAGTGTGCCAGAGGCCGTTTTTCTGTTCGACCAGGTCGGCCAGATGGCGGTAGATCGGATTTTTCTCGCCCATTTCCCGGAAATCAGCAATGGCTGTCAGGGGCATCCGGATCTGTGTGTAGATGAGTTTCTTGCCACCCGGAATTTTCGGCAGGTTCAGTGTCGTATCGACAACGCTGTCCAGGCCGCCGATGTGGGTGATCATCGAGGACGGATTGACAATGCCCCGGGTCATCAGGTCGAGTGCCTCGATCAGGTCTTCCGTAGTGCCGCCGCTGTTGCCTGCCACATGCGTGCTGTTGTAATGCACACTATAGAAATTGAACAGGGCAGAAAATGCCGGGTTGGTCGGTCCGGCAAAGAAGTTCAGGCAACCGTCATAACCGAGGATCTTGTCAGCCTGTTCGACGACGGCTGCGACTGGCGCATAGACATAGACATCGTCATAGCCTTTGCCGCCGCTCATTTCAAGGAGCCTGGCAGGCACGTCTTCCATACCGGCCGTGTTGACATAATGCAGTGTTACGCCGTTTTTGGCAGCTTCTTCCTGCGTATAGAGGGCTGCTGCCCTGACCAGGCGAGCGTCATCGATGTCCGTGACGACCAGAAGTGCCGGGCGACGGGGATTGTGAATGGCAAAGTCGATGGCGCCAAGCCCCATAGGACCAACGCCAGCGAGCAAGGCCATGTTGCCGCCGGCAACGATGCCCATCTGGTGCTGGTAGCTGCCGGGTTTCGTGTGGTAGTTGACATTGAAACCGCCGACAATGCAGGACATCGGTTCAGCCAACGAACCGAAATAAAAGGCATCACCCCTGTACTGCAGCAGGCAACCCTGCTTCATGACGATTTCCGGGATGATGATATAGGTTGCGGCGCCGCCGATATGCTGAAATGTATAACCGGGTGCGGCATAGACATTCGCAGGGTCATTGATGGCCGGCTGAATGGCGAACCGGTCGCCGGTCTTGAACTGGCCGGCCCACTTGCTGCCGACTTCCATGATCTCACCGCAGAATTCGTGGCCGATGATGACCGGATTGTCTGCAACATCATTGGGGACGCGCTTGTGGTCCGGTCCCTGCATGGCCGCTTTATAGGATGACATGCAAATGCTGTCTGAAGTGATGCGGGCCAGTATTTCACCATCTTTAATGGCCGGCAGTTCAAATTCTTCCAGCCGTAAATCCTGTTTGCCATAGAGCCTGACTGCTTTTGTTTTCATAGAATCCTCCTCTGTCCGCCGGGGCGGACATCCGGTCCTTGTGACCGTCAACAAATATAGATCGCTTCCGTTCGATTATAACACGGATACTGTTCAATGTTAACAGATAAATTGTTAATTTTAGGCACGAATTTAACACCCTGAAAGCCATCAGAACCTGTCAATATAACGAGTGCCTGAACTGATCCCTTTAAGCCATGCAGAGTAAAACAGCTGTGTCACAGGCGTTTCATGAATATTGCAGATCGATGTGCCGCTTCTGTTGTTTTCTGGTATGCAGTATGATATGATCTGAATCAAAGGTAATTTCACAATTATTCACACACTGTCAAGGAGTTGTCCATGACGACAGACCGGCGGGAAGCCATCAATCAATATATCCAGTCTCGCGGGGAGATCCGCCTTAAGGAGCTTGAGCAGCGTTATCCGGATATCTCCAGCATGACGTTGCGGCGCGACCTGGAATTTCTCGAGCGCCAGGGCCGCATTGTCCGCATCCGCGGCGGCGCCAAGTCCATAGCCCGGCTGTCCATGATCAAAGAAGCCGCCTACACGCAGCGCCAGGTGGCCAACACCGACGCCAAGCTGGTCATCGCGGACAAGGCGATCCGGCTGCTCAGCCCGGGCCGTTCGATCTACATCGATTCCGGCACCACCTGCATGTGTTTTGCTCAGCGTCTGCCGGACCAGAACCTGTTTGTTCTGACGCCCGCGCCCAACATCGCGCTCGAACTGGTCAAGAACCCGAACATCAAGATCAATCTGACAGGCGGCCAACTGAACCGCGAGACATTGACCCTTTCTGGATTCAACGCCATCGAATACATCAAGACACTTAATATCGACCTGGCCTTCATCGCCGCCAGTGCATTCTCTCTGCAGAACGGGTTCAGCTGCGGTGATTATTTTGAAGCCGAGCTGAAGCGGCTGATCGTGCGCAAAGCACGGCAGGTCGTGGTCCTGATGGACAGCAGCAAACTCGGCAGCAACATGCCCTACACCTTTGCCCTGCTGCAGAACATCTATGCGCTGGTCACCGAGCAACCACTGGCTGAGGAATACCAGAAAGCCGCCCGCCAGGCACATATCCTGCTGATCTGATGGGCATCAAGACAGGAGTCAGTCCATGCCCCATGCATTGATCGTCCACGCCACCAGCCATGATCCCTGGTTCAACCTGGCTTTTGAAGCCTGGCTGCTCGAACAGCTCGAGAATGGCCGCTATGAGGCTATCCTCTACCTGTGGCAAAATGACCAGACAGTCGTCATCGGCCGCAACCAGAATGCCTGGGCGGAATGCAAAACCGGCCTGCTGGAAGCGGAAGGCGGTAAACTGGCCAGGCGCAGCACCGGCGGCGGCGCCGTCTTTCACGATCTGGGCAATCTCAATTTCTCGATCGTGCTGCCGCGCAAACAATTCGACACTGACCGCAATTTCGCGATGCTGCTGGCTGCACTGGAGACGCAGGGCATCGCCGCCGAACGTTCTGGCCGCAATGACATCCTGGCGGACGGTCTGAAATTTTCGGGCAATGCCTTCAGCCTGCGCCGCCAGACCGGTCTCCATCACGGAACCTTGCTGGTCCATTCCGATTACGCGCGCGTCGCCCGCTATCTGACCGTTTCTTCTGACAAGCTCAAAGGCAAGGGTGTCACCTCTGTGCGTTCCCGCATCACCAACCTGCAGGCGATCAATCCGGACATCACCATTCCAACGTTGAATCAGGCCATGGAAACAACCTTCTGCTCATTTTTCTGCGCCGGGTCAGACTGGCAGATCGAGCGCGCCGCCGACACGCATTTCCGCAGCGACGGCCGCGTACAGGAACTATTCGCGCATTATGCTTCCTGGACATGGCGATACGGCGAGACACTCGCTTTTGACGCCGAGATCAGCCGGCGCTTTGACTGGGGCGGCGTCCAGGTCGGTTTCCAGGTCAGGAAAGGCCATGTCATAGCCGCGCGCGTATACTCCGACGCCCTGGACAGCGATTACATCAGCTGCCTGCCCGACCAGTTGAATGGCTGCCGCTTTCATTCAGTCGATCTTGCAGCCATGCTGCAGGCAGGTTGCGACCCGGCGGACGAGCTGATGACGCCGCGCCGGAAAATGGCCGATGACATCGGCGATCTGATCCTGGAGCAGAACTGGTAAGGGGTTGCTCCGGTTTTGTGATGCATCGCTACTCTTTGACTGATCCGGCCAGCAGACCCTGGATGAAATAGCGCTGCATCGATAAAAACACGATCAGGATGACAGCCGTCGAGACCAGGGTCGCCGCCATCAGCTGATTCCAGAAGATCTCCCCTTCATTGCGAAAAGCCGTCAGGGCCAGCTGGACCGTCGTGATCCGGTCTGCACCCGTATTGGTCATCACCAGCGGCCAGGTGTATTCATTCCAGGCGCCGGTGAATTTGAGGACGGCCAGCGCCCCCAGCACCGGTTTTGACAGTGGCAGATAGATCGACACAAAAGCCCGGAAACGGGTGCAGCCGTCGATTTTAGCCGCCTCGTCGAGTTCCTGGGGAAAGAGGACATAAAACTGCCGGCACATGAAAACGCCGAACGAGCCGGCGATATAAGGCAGGATCAGGCCGGTGTATGTGTCGACCAGCCCTGTGCCGCCCTGCCCGAACAGGTTGTTGCCGCCGGCCAGGGGGAAGTGCCGGATCATGATGAACAGCGGGACGAGCGTGACCTGGGTCGGGATCATCATGCCGGTCAGAATCAGGATAAACAGGAAGCGGCGCAGTGGAAAGCGGATGCGGGCGAAAGCATATCCCGTCATGGCGTTGATAAAGAGGCTGATCCCCGTCGCCAGCCCGGCGACATAGAAGCTGTTCAGGATATAGCGGAGCCAGTTCCCGCTGCTCAGGGCGATGCGGTAGACCTCCGGCCTGAACGGCCGGGGAATCAGCGACAGGCCGGGCGCGTAGATCTGGTTCATGTCCTGGAATGAGACAGAGAGCATCACGACAAAGGGAAACCCGGCCACCACGATAAACAGCCCGAGGATCAGTCCGCCCAATGCTTTCTGCCAGGCCGGCGCGTTCATGACCCATACTCCTGCCGCTCTTTGTCGAGCTGGCCGCCGACCCGCAGATTCAACAGCGTGACCGTCAGGATCAGGATAAACAGGATGACGGACATGGCGGACGCATAGCCCATTTTAAACTCGGAAAAAGCGCGCATGTAGATCTGGTGCGTGATGGTCGTGGTCGCGTCGACCGGGCCGCCATTAGTCATGATGCGGACCTGCTCGAAGGTCTTGAAACACTCGATCGACAGCGTGGCCAGCAGGAAATAGCTGACCGGGCGGATCGCCGGCAGGGTGATGTGACGGATGCGGCTGAAGGTTCCGGCGCCGTCGACGCGGGCCGCCTCGTGCAGACTCTGCGGCACGCCCTGCAGCGCGGCCAGGTCGATCATCATGACATAGCCGCTGCTCTTCCAGATGTTGACCAGGATCAGGCAGGGCAGGGCCAGACGCTCGTCAAACAGCCAGTCGCTGCCCGGCAGGCCGACTGCCGAGAGGATCTTGTTGAACAGGCCTGAACCGGGTTCAAACATGTAAAGCCAGATCATGGAAACGGAGACCATC
>JAWSUP010000254.1:0-6484 GCA_033549405.1 Bacillota bacterium
TTTGCAATCAAAGTCTTTTATTAGATTCCAAATCAAATCGAAGTCAATTAAATCTAAGTAACCACTTTTTTTTGAAAATATCTCAATTTGTTTATCATTCTGTTCGAAATTGTACTGATCGATTCGTTCCTTGTCTTTTAGGAATGAAATCACATTTTCTATGGTTTGATTTGATTCATCAAATAATCTTTCAATCAGGTTGTTGGCTTGAATCAAAGACGAAACGGTGTATACGAAAATAATGAAGTAAATGATGCAAAGGAATGAATATATTACGGCAATGGTTGCTGAAATTACAAATTGATCATAGTTTGCACTTCTCATGAACAACAAATTTGTGATGCAGTATAAGAAACCCCCTGTATATATTCTCAGAACTTTCATGGTGCTTTTATTCGACAAGAAATTTTCAACTACACGAGGGGAAAATTGAGAGGAGTACATCGTCAACACAATCAAAATAGTAGAAAAGGTAAATGTTGTGATTGTCAACAGAACTCCGGCCAGCATTCCCAAGATCCTTTTTGCCAAATCGACTGTAGTAAACAATATAGCTGGAATATATTGTTTTATTGGCAATATTTTATTGTCTATCAGAATAATAATAACAGACAAAAATATAGCTATCAGAACATATCCGCTTAGATAAATCCATTTTTTGCTATTTTTATAAAACATAATTACTTTTTGGAACATGACCTCACCTAACCCCTCAGCAATTTTGCTTATGTCAAGAATCAGCAACAAAGTCTAAGTCTATGCATATATTATGGCATAATCGTTGCCAAAATAATATTATTGTTCTTTTTAAGGCATAGTTCCCCCTTCCCCCTAGAGCGAGGGCCTAAATCGTTGCCTTATTTGCTTGTACTTCATGTCACGCACTTTCGCTTCAGATCCCGAAAGCCCTTAGTATCTATGTTGTTTTCAAGGTCCGCGATGAATGTTTCAAATTCTCTGTATCTGCACCTTTGTCATTTCGGCTATAATAAATTAACATAATTATATATGGACGGAATGATAATGCGCAAGAACTATTTTGCCAAGCTGATGAATTACATGAAGAATGGCTCATTTGCTGCAGGTGTTTAATGTCAGGAGAAAAAACGGCCTGGGTTAGGATAAAACTTTTCTTCGCAATCCTTATCTCATAGGCGCTGTGGTACTGACTGTAGCACTTCAAATGTTTGCAATATACACACCAGCCATGCAAAGAATACTTATAACGACAGCGCTTTTTTATCAAATGTGGTTATATATGTTAATAGGAGCAATAATGCCCAACATGGCATTGCAAGTTATTGCGATGATACGTAAGAGAAGAAAGGAGTGATTGGATGCCTTGGACTATGAATAATTTTCCGGATTCTATGAAAAATTTTGAAGAAGATGCAAGAGTTAAAGCGATTGAAATTGCCAATAAACTCGTTGAAGATGGTTATGATGATGGCCGGGCAATAGCCATAGCAATTTCACAAGCGAAGGAATGATATGAGAATAGAGGCGGTAATATCAGTACAGGTATCACACATCATCTTATGCCTCATGCTGATGGATGGATTCTAAAATCAGTAGCGGGCAATGAGAGCATTGTTTTTGATAGCAAAGAAGAAGTAATGAGCAAGATTAAAGTAATACAAAAGAATGAGGCTATTAAAGTTATGATTCATGATTCTAAGGGATAATTTCAAAACGTATATTAGGGTCCGCCATTTTATTTGATAATTATGATTTTTTCCATCTTCACCCATCCACCTCGACCATCACCCCGGACCTGATCTCCACCTCAAATTGATCCTCAAAACAGGTAACGCTCGGAGATCTACGGAACTGATGGTTTGGCCTGCACTGATCAAGAAGTACAGGGAGCGCGAGTATACTTGCATACAATCCATTGGTCTAGCGAGATGGCCAGCGAGGTGTTGGAGGATATTCTGAAGCCGAAGTGAGTGGAATGTATCGATAAATTCATCTATGACTGGTTTTATCAACAAACCAATTTCTCAAAGTACCTTCTGTGGTGGATAACGTATACTAATTTTGCGCACATTTGAAAAAGAAAAGACATGACCACCAGCAAACAGGCCTGTTTTTCCGTTGTAATAGGTTTATCCCGACAGATCGGGTGGACTGCGCTGTCTGCTGGCTCAGGCAAGATCCTCCGGCACGTCAAACCAGCCGTCAGAACGGCGGACTGCGTCGATGATTTCCTGGTAGATCCAGCCTTCGCGGAAGGTCTGGTAGCTGCCGACGCCTTGGCCGAGGATGTCCTGGACGAACAGCCTGGCCAGGTAGGTCCAGTTGCGCTGGGTGTCCTCAGCAAGATCCGGCAGTTCACGGCTGATCGCTGCGGGGATCGGAACTTCCTGCCAGGTCCCGTTGTCTCGGGTCTGCAGGTAGACCGGACCCTGGGCGTACGCCCCGTCCAGATGGATCGCACCATCGCTGCCAAAAAAGGCGATGTAATCCTGATGGAACCGGGGCTGAAGACTGCTGTGCTTGAACAGTAGGGAAACCGGTTGTGTACAGCCGGAGACGTCTGCACACTGCATCTGGCCCATGACCGTATAAGTCCAGTCCGCGTCGGAATCTCGCCAGAACCAGCGATCCGGGTTGCTGTGCGCCGTCTTTCGGTCCGGGGCGAAGGTTTCGCGGGTGCGGAAATCATGCACTCCTTCGACTACGGGCGCTGTCTGTAGGTCGCAGCGCGTTTCGCCGCTGACCCTCAGCAATTTGCCGGCAAGAACCTGCTCGACAATGGACAGCTTGTGAGAGAAATTGTTGTTCAGGCGGCCGCCGCCCAGATCGATCCGGTGTGACCAGCCCCACGGGATCAGCGGATTAAAGTTGTAATGGGACACGCATTCCGCTTCCTGCGGCTTGCCGATTGCACCGGCTTTGACCAAATCCCTGGCCAGTAAAGCCTGTGGCTGGTACCGGTAGGATGCTGCGTACGCAGTCTTGATGCCTTTATCCCGCGCCTTTCGGTACAGCAGGGCCGCCTGGCTGGCGGTCACCGCCAGGGGCTTGTCGCAGAACACATGGCAGCCACTTTCGATCGCCGCCAGGATCGGTGCCACATGCGCGCCGCCAGGTGTACCGATGATGGCTAGGTCGGGCTTGAGCTCAGCAAGCGCGCGGTTCCAGTCTGTCGATGCGTACGGGATCTCTAACTTGCCGGCAAGGTCTTGCACGACAGAGGCTGTGCGGCTTACCATGCCGGCGATTTCGACCCCTGCATCCCTGAATGCTCGGGCATGTCCCTGGCCGGCAAATCCGGATCCGTGAACCAATGCTCTTAAAATCCTCGTCATCTCAAGTCCCCCTTGAGCTCTGTGCGTCTGGCGCTTGACCTAGATGTGGCAGCCTCTTTTGTTTTAGCCGCATCGCCCAAGTCAGCGGGTTTTGCGTCGGTATCCCGATACAGGATACGCGGCCTGGTTAATCGACTGTCGACAAATCAACCGTATCAGAAATCGGGCTGGTCTGTCAACGCGCAGACAACGATCGAGATCTGTGCTAGAACTGATACGAGCAAGAGGGCAGCAACAGTGTGCAATCCATTAAAAGATGCATGATGATGCCCCGCTTGCACTTATATCAAGTTATGAAGAATTCTTCATAACTAGCTAATATCCAGACACAGAGGTACTATCACAGACGATGAAGGGTGAAGGGAGTGCAGCAGTATGGCGACAATATCGCAAAAAGGCGATGCGTATCACATTATGGTCAGTTGCTGGAAGGCTCCATCACTTTTGCTGAGTTCATTGACCGGTGGATGACGGAATACGCCGAGAAACAGCTGGCTCCCAAAACCTATCATCGTTATGTGTCTTTTATGCAGCGCATCATTCCTGCCCTGGGCCATATCCGGATGGACAAGCTTCAGCCCATCCACCTGATCGAGTTCTATAACCAGCTGGCAGGTGATACCGTTCGTAATGACAAGTCATGGGTGGCCCGGCCTGCATTGATAGAGAAGTACAGGGAGCGCGAGTATAAGTCAACTGCTTTTGCCAATGAGGCAAAAATCGGTACTGCGACACTCGTTAGTATTCTGAACAGAATGCCTGTAACAAGAGCGGTAGCAGAAAAAGTCTGTGATGTGATGAAGACATCCCTGACACGCGGGTTCAAGGAGCAGGAGGGTGTGGCATACCTGGGCAAGCGAACGGTCAAGCATCACCATGCCCTGATATCGTCCATCCTGACAACTGCAGTGAACTGGCAGGTGATCCTGAATAATCCGGCCAAACGTGTGAAGGCGCCCAAGGCACCACGACTGGAGGCCAAGTTCCTGGACGAGCTGCAGACAGCAAGGCTACTGGAATGCCTGGATGGTGAGCCGATCAAGTATCAGGTCATGGTGAAGCTGCTCCTGTACAGCGGTATGAGAAGGGGAGAGCTGGCCGGGCTGGAGTGGAAGGATATCGACTTTGACAAGGGGACGATCAGCATCCGGAGATCGTCGCAGTATGTGTCCGGCAAGGGAATATTTACCAAGGACACCAAGACAGAGACATCCGATCGTACGATCAGGCTGCCACAGATGGCATTCGATATGCTAAAGAGCTATCGTGCATGGCAGAGTAAAGAACGATTGAAGATAGGGTCAGATTGGCTCGACTGTGACCGGCTGTTCACGACCTGGAACGGCAGCCCGATTCATCCGGATTCCATCACCGGCTGGTTTGCTGCGTTCATTAAGAAGCATGAGCTGCCGAAGATAACGATCCACTCGCTGAGGCACACGAATATTACATTATTAATCATGGCGGGAATACCGCTAAGGACGGTAGCCAAGCGCGCGGGGCATTCCAGCACGGTGACGACGAGCCTTATTTACTCACATGCGATCCAGTCAGCTGACGAGATGGCCAGCGGGGTGCTGGAGGATATCCTGAAGCCGAAGCGGGTGGGGATGAGCGTGTGACGCAGTGAAGGGAAAGAACATGTTTTATAACAAACAAAAAAGCAGCGCCAGGGCAACAATCTGGGGCTGTATTTGTAAAAAACATCCCTGCTAATTTTTATGACGATTTTCTTGAATAAAATGAACTGCCAGAAGACTTGGTATATAAAATCAACCTCGGTGCTTTGGGTTAGGGTCGTGTCATGCGCATGTGTCCTTAGGCGTGATTCACTTCCAGCTTGTTGATATACACAACAGAAGTAATCTAAATAGCTGAAAGGTTCGCTCCTGAAGCGAATAAAGTTACACATGTCTTGGTTTCTTGATGAGCGCATGTTATTATATCTAAAAGCTACTCAACGCATTGATTCTCTTTTATAACAGCTATAACAGCACCTCTGCACGACAAAAAGGGCGAATCCAAAAAATTTTTATCAAAAAGTGTAACAAAGTATGTCTCCCGTTCGTTATATATATAGAGTGTATTTTAAAACCTCGAAAAAATAACGGGAGGGTATAGGTATGTCAAGCTTGAAATGGTGTCTGAAAAATCAGCAAGTAACCCGGTGTTACAGAAAAGCAGTCTGCTTCATCCTGACGTTTACACTTCTTTTGGTTCCATCATTCACGTCTGTCAGGGCGGCAGATCTGCCTGCCGAAACGAGCGGGTCTGAATCGGATAGCGAGAATGCTGAACAGCTTGAGTCTTTTACCAACGACCGATTTACAGTCAGTCTCAACAACACCACTGCCGATCAACCGTTTCTAGTGAAAGGTTTTCGATTCTTAGCATATTTTTTATCCATTTCAGGAGAGGGGATGTGAAACGGATGGAGAATAACGCAATGTTATGCAAGTGGAACTAATTGTTTTAGTCTTACAACGATAATATAAGGATAATCAAAAAGCCAATATACGATTGACAAATCAATCCAATAAGATTAGTATAGTTATATATTTGTGAAATAACAATAAATAAGAAGCGAATTACAACTCCGTATAGGCAATATGTGCTTATTCTGGAACAGATAGGATGGTGTTCTGTGAAGGTTTTCAACAGATTGATAAATAAAACAGGAAGAGCATCTTGGTTATTGACAGTAATATTATTTATTGTTTTAATTCCGAGCACTATTGGCGTCAGCGTATCTGCATATACACCTAAGAACATTGCACTAAGAGTGCTAATAAATTCAACGTTTACTCAGGCCAATCCAGGTTCGGGTAAAGCCGATGCCATTGTAAACAAGGCAAAAATTCCATTTGATGTGACATGGAATTTATTAATCAGCGGTTCATACGCATCTGTTGGTACACTGCCAGTAGAGTTGTGTACTTTAGCATTAAATAGTCATTGCACAGCATCCGATTGTGGTGGTGGTAATATTGCATGCACAAACAGTACCACAAATAATATTCATCACAAAAATATTACTAAGAATCTTAATGTAATCAAACAAAGCTTTTCTGTATCTCCATACAATTTGATGACCACGTTTATTGGTACATATGCTTGTGCAAAAAGTGGGTTAGTGCACATATATCCAGCAGGGATGGCTGATGTGAGAG
>JAWSUP010000255.1:0-6481 GCA_033549405.1 Bacillota bacterium
ACGTCGACAAATGTGGCCTACAAGCTTATATTGACGGCTACCTGCCGATTACAGGATAAATATAAGGTAGGAGGAAAAAGAAATGAGAAGAAGCTGTCAAAGTGCGTTCATTCTATTGCTGACATTCGTCTTAATATTTACTTTTGCAGCATGCAATGGCGGAACAACAAGCACAACAACAGGAGCAACCACCCAGTCGCAGGGTACGACAAGCGCAACAACGACAAAAGCTGGTACAAGTGAAACAGAACCCCAGATTGTTGAAATAACAGCATTTGCACAGGAAGGACCTTATACAAAAAAAGACTTTAATGATTTGGCTATCTGGGAAGTTGCAACAGCAGCTACAGGCGTTAAAGTTAATTTCGAATCTTCACCTGCAGATGGTTTTGCTGAGAAATTGAATTTGAAGTTTTCAACAAATGATTTGCCTGATATGTTTTTTAAATGCAATATGTCGAACAGCGATATAGCAGTCAGGGCAGGCGAAGGCCAACTCATACCTATTGATGGATATCTAGATGAAAACGCGCCGAATTTCAGCAAGTATCTGGCAGACGAGATTTCGATTGAACGTGGCATACGTATGACTGATGGACATATATACGGGTTCTGCTATTTAGTCTCAGGTGGTGGAATCAGCTCAAAATTCTTTTATAATAGCAAATGGATCAATAAGCAAGGACTGGAATTGCCAAAAACAACAGATGAATTATATACAATGCTCACAACAATGAAAGATTTCGACTATAATGGCAATGGCCAGAACGATGAGATACCATTTATTGTTGAAAGCTTGAGTCGTCTGGAAGGAGGTCTGTTTGGTTCATTCGGACTAGGGACAAGAGGTGGAAACAGTTTTACATGGGATATTGATCCTGTAACGAATGAGTTAAGATATGTTCGGACGTCAGATGGTTACAAAAAATTCCTGGAATTTGCAAACAAATTATACACGGAAAAATTACTTGACCAGGAATGCTTTACAATGGACTTGACAAAGTTCAGCGCAAAAATTGCTTTGGATATTTTTGGCGTAACCATCGCCGGAAACTCAAGTTATTTTAATGTCGCTCAAAATGACCAGCTGTATCCTAATGCTCCATTGATCGGACCAGACGGATATCAGATCGCTATGCACATTGGACCGCCTCTGGCTGGTCAGAATACTTTTATTACAAACAAGAATCAGCATGTCGCAGAAACGGTTTCTTTTGTTGACTATTTCTATTCTGAAGAGGGTATAACGCTATATTTCATGGGAATAGAA
The DNA here is from genome assembly GCA_033549405.1 of Bacillota bacterium. GTDB lineage: Bacteria > Bacillota > Clostridia > Saccharofermentanales > UBA5734 > JAAYBY01. The sequence continues at coordinate 1,271 of JAWSUP010000255.1, forward strand.
GGAGAAACATATTATTATGATGACAAAGGCAAACCGCAATTTTTTGATAAAGTGCTGAAAAATCCTGATGGACTCAATCCAGAGGATGTTTTGGGTGATTACGTTTGTTGGAGTGGTGGCGGTAACCCATCAGTTGCTGACTATGATCATTTCTATATCCACTTCAGTACACTGCACAACTTAACCGCAGCAAATGTCTTGATGGACTATAAACCAGATGAGTTATGGGGAGCTTTTATCTATTCAACAGAAGATTCTGAAAAGCTCAAAATTCTACAGACAGAAATTGATACTTATGCAACTGACATGAGGGCAAAATTCATATCCGGAGAGATCGGCTTTGACAGCTGGGATGATTATGTACAACAAATCGAAGCGCTTGGTATCGATCAATACGAGGAAATTGTTCAACGCGGAATGGAAGCCTATATATCATAAGGCCTAAATCTTGATTTTATGAAATTTCATTGTCAGTCAATTAATAAGTTTTATGTTTTATGATCAAACAGATGGGGATGCAGAATGATAGCAGGTCTGCATCCCCAACGTATCGTTAATAGATTTAACAAACTGTTAAAAGTTAAAATATCCATGTCAAACAAGGAGTAATGCTATGATATGCAAACTGGACAAACATGAAGGTAAAACCTATATTAATGTAAACGGTGAAAGAATAGATCCCGTGGCATTCATGACATATTGCCCTGACGAAAAAAGGTTTTCTGAGTTTCGCGAGATTGGCATTCAGTTCTATAGTTTTACGGTCCATCTTGGTGATCAAGGCATTAATGAAGAGAGCGGCGTCTATCCATTCTCGAAAAACATTTATATCGGTGAAGGCGAATACGACTTCTGTGCTGTTGAAAAAACATTCAGGCAGATAGCGCCTGAAGGAAAAGGTGCATATATTTTTCCTCGCGTCTATATTGATGCCCCTAAATGGTGGGAAAAGCTGAATCCAAACGAATTATGCTGTGATTATCGAGGTGATGCGCTGAAGCAGAGTTTCGCCTCAGAAAAATGGCGTCACGACATGTGGATTGTATTAAAAGCATTCATTGACTATGTGGATACATCAGTCTGGAAAGAAGCTGTTATTGGTTACCACATCGCATTTGGAGGCACAGAGGAATGTGTTTATCAAGTCCAAAGTGGCCATATTGTTGATTATTCTGAGGTTAACAGATTGAACTACTGTAAATGGTTGACCCAAAAGTACAAGGACATAGAGAATCTGAACATGTGTTGGGGAACCGGGCTAAACACGTTCGAAGAGGTTTCTATCCCCAGGTGGATAGAACGAGACTATTGCAAAAATGGTGTGCTTCGGGATTTTATCAAGGAAAGATATGTAATTGACTATTATGAATATGCCAATTATCTTATCGCCGACACAGTTCTGTATTTTTGCAGGAAAGTTAAAGAATATAAACAACACAATGTTTTGACAGGTGCATTTTACGGCTATTTATGGAGCATATTTAATCAAGACAAAGGGCATCATGACATGATGCAGCTTCTGGAATCTCCAGACATTGATTTTATAGCCAGCACAAATGGCGGATCTGCCCCGGGTTATTCGTGGCCATTTGGATCCGCTGTAGATTCTGTCAACCTTCATAATAAACTCTGGTTTGCAGAAGGTGACGTTCGCACGTGCAAATCGAGTTTATTGAAAGAAAATCTGCCACATGTTGTTCCCGAAAACAGCTGGTACGAAGGACCTGCATGGATCGGGCCGGCGACAATGGAATTATCGGTATCTGCCCTGAAAAAAGCCGGAGCACGGGTTCTCACTGGTCAAACAGGCATCTGGTGGTTTGACATGTTTGGCGGGTGGTTCAGTTCTCCGGAAATGATGCAAGTCATATCACGGCATAATGAGTGGATGAAAGTACAAACATATGGCCCGCTTCATTCAGAAATAGCAGTCATCATTGACGAAGCAGGATATAAATACTTCGGCTTAAAACAATCTGTACTGAGTGATCTGATCAATAGCCAGAAAGCGGAACTGGCCTGGATTGGAGCCCCCTATCATATTTATCTTGCAGATGATCTGGCAAATGATGCATTTAAGCCAGAGGACTACCGATTGTATATTTTTCTCACTTGTGTACGTCCGAGCAATAAGGTCAGGGTAGCGATTGAGCAAAAACTGAAAAAAAGTAAACAGACTATATTGTGGATATACCTGGAGGACATACAGAATGACAGCACAAGCAGCATAACTGACTATCGCATCCATTACCAGGCTGCAGCAGAGCCGAAGCAGTGTGATTATGAAGGTGTTTTGTTCCCGGGAAAGCCAGTGCCATGTGCACGCTTTTCAGAGAATGACATTGAAAATGCCTATGCGATTGCATTTTTTAAAGACACTCAAGAACCTTGTATCTTGTGGAAGAATATGAATGACTATTCATCAGTATATAGTTTGCTGCCGGCGATACCCGCAAAATTGATGAGCAGAATCGCATCATTAAGCAAAGTCCATCTTTATAACCGATCAGGAGATGTAATTTTTGCCGGTGGTCGATTTGTTGCTATTCATGCTGTTTCTGCGGGCGATAAACGAATATATTTTCCATGCAAATTAAGCAAGGTTATCGATGCCGATACACAATCGGAAATGAAGATCAATTACAACTTCATTGATTTCCAAATGGCTCAGTATGAAACACGTGTATTTAAGCTGTACGAATAAATACATCGCAGATTAAGATCTGGGAGCATGACACATTCTAGAATGCAAACAAGTTGCTAAAATATTGTGGAAGTGTGATTGACATGGAAATACAAATATTTTCTGATAATGATTGGCTATATCCTGATTCTGAACTGACAGGTCATTCAACTGCTGTTCAATTGGATGCGGCAAGAGGAGCGGGTGATTGCTTTCAGGTATTAACGGATTCAGTTATCACTGGACCAACAGCCTTCAATGTGACGTGGAGATTTGCCGGCGACACATGCGGCATTTCAATTGTCTGCCATCAGCTTTTACCTGCTCATGTTGAGGAAAACAGCGGTGAAAAATTATTTACAACATTGGATTATGAATCTGTAAAAAGCTTTGTTACGCGAAAGGCACCCTTCGATGTGTTTGATATTACGCGTGAAATAGATGATGGATATTTGAAAGAAGGACGTTTAGCCTTTTATTTTCAAGTAAAAGTGACTGACGATGTAACACCGGATGTTTATAATGGTTCAATAGACATAACGGTTGGCACAGAACATGCATCACTGATTATAGAACTGAAGGTTTTTCGCGCAATCGTTCCGCCAATTTCTAAAGCAACCTTTAGCATGGTGAACTGGTTGAAACTTGAATCGATTCAGTATGGCCACCATATAACTCAAGATAGCTCAAAGTACTGGAACATGGTACAAAAGTATTTGAAGAATCAGATTGAAATGCGCAATACACATCTCCAGCTCCCATCTGGTGTTCCTATTCGCGACACAAATGGAACAGTGATTGATTTTGATTTCAACGAATGTGAGATCCTTGGCAATATGGCGCTGCAATCGGGATATAAGTACATCTATGGCGGTTTTGTTGCCCGGTTCAAACAGTGGGACAAGCCAGATCATTTTTTACTTTGGGACAGAGATGTCAGTGTTGCATCTTTTGAAGGTTATCGGCAATTACGCATCTATTTTCAGAAGCTCGATATTATCATCAATAAAAATCATTGGACCAGGCAATACATGCAAGGATTAGTCGATGAACCTCAGTTTGCCAATAGTGATCAATACAGGATGCTCTCAGCCATATGCAGAAAAATGTTGGCAGGAGTCACCATTATAGATCCAGTTGAAACGACAGAAATCTATGGGGCAGTAGATATTTGGGTAATAAAACAAGCCATCTATGATCAATACAAAGTTGCTTTTGATAAAATTGCCTTACTTGGAGAAGACCTTTGGGTTTATACATGCGGCTTTCCGGCAGGTTATATGATGAATCGTTCTACTGATCTGCCATTATTGGCTGGTCGTCTGCCAATGTGGATGTGTTATGCGTATGGCCTGAAAGGATTCCTTCATTGGGGATATAATGCGTACAACAGGGATCCATACTTATATAATTGTTGGGATGCCTCATCAGAATCTGTAAAGCGATTACTGCCACCCGGTGACGGCTTTATTGTTTACCCCGGACAGGAGGGTCCCATGAACAGTGTTAGAAGTCATCTGCAAAGATCAGGGTCCGAAGAGGTGGAGTTGCTTTATTTGCTTGATCAACATAACAGAGACGAAGCGATGAGAATTGCCCATTGCGTATGCCGATCATTTTCAGATTACGAAACATCACCAGAAATATTTAAGCAAGTCAGACGTGAACTATTGGAATCACTCGACTTGTATGTGTCTTAGGAGTTGATGATATGCTCCATTGCCAGATTGTGCGTCATGACCAGGCGCTGTTGATCGAAGTTGATGGCACAGCCCTGTCTCCGTCTGTCTATGTGACCTACCATGCCGCTGCGGGACGGTATCGCGCCTTTCGTCAGGCCGGCATCCGCATCTTCAGTCTGCCGGTCTACATGGGTGACCGCGGCATTAACAGCCTGAGCGGCATCAGGCCTTTTCGTCCCGGTGCCTGGAAAGCGGAACAAGTCTATGATTTTTCCGCGGCAGAAGAGGATTTCAGACGCCTGGTCGCCGCTGTGCCGGATGCCTTGATACTGCCCCGGATTTACCTGGATGTTCCGACCTGGTGGGAACGAAACCACCAACAGGAGCTGAGCCGTGATTACCACGGGACCGCAGTGCGCCAGTCATTTGCGTCGAGAATCTGGCGTGACGCCTGCAGGCAGATCCTCGAAGCTTTTTACGCCTGGCTGGCAGGAACAGGCTTGATCGATCAAGTGATCGGTTGCCAGGTCGCAGCCGGCAGTACAGAGGAATGGCTCTATCACCAGACCTGGTCCGGCCAACTCCTGGATTATTCTGAAGTTAACCGGCAGCGGTTTGTCAGCTGGCTGGAAGATAAGTACGATGTCGATCCCGGGAAACTGGCTGAAGCCTGGAACCTGCCACTGACAGACTTTGCTGACATCAGCCTGCCGACACCGCTACAGCGGGATTATGCCACAACACCTCATCGGCGCAATCCGGCAACCGAACAGGCAGTCATCGACTACTACCGGTATCATAGTTTTATCGTGGCAGATGCCATTCGCGAACTGTGCCGCACAGTCA
>JAWSUP010000256.1:0-6478 GCA_033549405.1 Bacillota bacterium
ACAAGCGATTCCCCGATAATGCGGTCGATGTCGTTATTCGCCCTGAGGATATCCAGATGGTTGATCCAGGTGACCATGCCATCCGTGGGGTTGTGACTTCAGTTGTGTTTAAAGGTGTTCATTATGAGATGCTGGTTGAATCTGATTCGTTCGAATGGATGATCCAGAGCACCGACCGCTATGAAGAAGGCAGCAGTGTCGGCCTGACGTTCGATCCTGAGGACATTCACGTGATGGCCAAATCAGACTACTCGCCAGATCGGCGGTCCAGGCTGACTGACGGTGAAGCGGCGCCTGAAGCGGAAAGCGAGGGGGATAACTGGTGAAATCGTTACGCCGGCTGGTCTACCCTTATCTGCTCTGGATCCTGGTCTTTACCCTGGCACCGTTGCTGCTGGTCGCATTTTATGCCTTCACGGCCTATGACGCATCGGGCAGGATTTTCTTCACCTTGCATGGATTTAGCCGTATCTTTTCCATGGCAGACACGGTGTCCCTGAACATCTTCTCTCTGAATGCGCTGTTCGGGATCGACCTGCAGGTGCCGATTTATGTGAATGTGTTTGCCAAGTCACTCGAAATCGCCCTGTTCAGCACCTTGATCTGCCTGATACTCGGATATCCGGTCGCCTGGTTTCTGGCCCAGCGATCGAAAAACAGGCAGAAGAACGGCAACCTGCTTCTCTTTTTATTTGTCATGCCGATGTGGATGAATGCCTTGCTGCGGACCTATGCCTGGCTGGCGCTCCTCGAGCCGCGAGGGATCATCAACACTTTTCTCAGTTACCTGAATCTTGGTCCTGTCCAGTTTCTCTACAATGATTTTGGCATCGGACTTGGCATGGTCTACAACTACCTGCCGTTCATGGTGTTGCCGATCCACTCCGTGCTGGTCAAAATCAGCACCAGTGTTATCGAAGCGGCCGAGGACCTGGGCGCCAACCGCAGCCAGACGTTCGTGCGTGTGATTCTGCCGCTGAGCCTGCCGGGTATCCTGTCGGGCATCAACATGGTTTTCATGCCGGCCATGACGACATTTCTGATTCCCGACCTGCTCGGCGGCGGCCGGTACCTCTTGATCGGCAACGCCATCGAACGTCAGTTTATGGTCTCCCGCGACATGACCACCGGGTCGGCGCTGTCTATCCTCCTGCTCATCTTTGTCCTGGCCAGCATGCGTGTCCTGACACGCTATGAAAAAGAAAACAGTGAGGGGGGACTTTTGACATGATCAGAAAGCTCCCCGGACGGCTCTATATGGGCCTGATCTTCACTTTCCTCTATGCCCCGGTGGTCGTCCTGATCGTCTTCTCTTTCAACCAGGCCCGGTCACGCGCGGTCTGGGGCGGATTCACTCTTGACTGGTACCGCAAGCTGTTTCAGAACCGCGACATCATGAGCGCGCTCCAGGTCACACTGGCTGTTGCCTTCATCTCCGCCATCGTATCGACGATCATCGCGACCCTGACCTGCATAGGTCTCGATGTGATGAAGCGGAAATGGCGCCAGGCGATCATGACGGTCACATACATCCCTAATGTCAGTCCAGACCTGGTGACCGGTATCGCCCTGATGCTGCTCTTCTTCTTCATCCGTATGCAGACCGGTTTCGCAACTTTGCTCCTGGCCCACATCGCCTTTAACATTCCATACGCCATTTTATCGATATCGCCGAAGCTGCGTCAGCTGGATCGCCACCTGTTTGAGGCTGCCCTGGACCTGGGCTGCCGTCCGCATCAGGCCATCTTACGCGTCATCATCCCTGAGATCATGCCAGGCATCGTGACAGCCCTGATCTTAACGTTCACGCTATCGATCGATGATTTTGTGATCAGCTATTTTACAGCAGGCAACCAGATCTCGACTTTAGCGATCACGATCTATTCCATGGCCAGAAAAAGCGTCAATCCACAGATTAACGCCCTGTCCACCTTGTTGTTTGTTGTCGTCCTGGGTCTGTTGTTATTAGTCAACAGCCGGTCCGGACGTGATACAAAAAGAAAAGCTGATGGAGGGAAAACCACGTGAAAAAAACATTGCTTCTGATCCTGTCGATCGTTCTGTTGCTGCTGCCGGGACTGAGCAGTTGCCGCGGCAGCGAAGGCAAAGAAACTTTGGTCATCTACAACTGGGGCGAATATATATCGCGCGAGCAGGACACATATACCCTGTACGGTCAGGATTATCCGATCGAAGACGTCATCTTGGCTTTCGAAGCAGCCTATCCCCAATACAGTGTCAAGTACCTGACATATGACGATAACGAGAAGATGTATCCGAAGCTGGAAAAGGAGTCGTATGATGTGATCGTGCCTTCGGACTATATGGTGGTGCGCCTCATCAAAGAAGATAAACTGCAGCCGCTCGACATGGAGAAACTGCCCAATGTGCAGCAGTATCTCGATACGCGGCTGAAGAATATTCAACTGGATGATGACCCGGCGATCAGCAACAAGGTCTATTCATATGCCGTCCCTTACATGTACTGCACAGTCGGCCTGATGTACAATGCTGAGGAACTGGATGCCATTGTCGGCAATGACCCCGAAGAGGTCTGGAAAATCCTCTTTGACCCTGCCCTGGAAAATCGGATCGGTATGTACAATAGCATGCGCGAGTCTATCGGCGTCGCCCTGAACTACCTCGGCTACAGCCTGAACAGCCTGGATGCGCAGGAGCTTGATGAAGCAAAGCAGCTGTTGATCCAGCAACGCAAAACCGTTCGTCCGCTTGTCGGCATCGACGAGTTAAAAGATAAATACGTCTCTGGTGAACTGCTGGCCGGCGTCGTCTGGTCGGGCGACCATGTTGTCTGTCAGCAAAGGCTGGAGGAAGAAGATCAGGATCCGGAGATCCTGCAATACGTCCTTCCCAAGGGATCCAACCTGTCCATCGACATGATGTGTATCCCGAAAAACGCCAAGAATTACCAGGGCGCTCTGGATTTCATTAATTTCATGTACCAGCCGGACATTGCACTCATGAATGCCATCTATGTCGGCTACTCATCTCCGCACACCGATGTGCTCGAAAAATTGCCTGTTGAACTGACCGGTAACAAGAGCTATTACCCGGATGCGGCCACAGTCGATACGCTGGAGGTCTACTACTCCAACGAGACGATTGATTCGCTGTATGATCAGATCTGGCAGGCCGTGCTGGCCAATTGATCCGATCGTGCATTCTGAGATTGATTCAGCGGGTGATTCATTTATGGCTGTGCTTGTGCAAATGCCAGATCAAAGACCTGCTTCATTTCAGATACCGGCATCAGTTTGACATGATCCTGTACAGTTTGCGGTATGTCTGAGATGTCGCGCTGGTTTTCCAGCGGAATCAGCACGGTGTCAAGACCGGCCCGATGCGCCGCGATGACCTTTTCTTTGAGGCCGCCGATCGGCAGAATACGCCCGCGCAGCGTGATCTCTCCGGTCATCGCAACATTGTGCCTGATCGGCCGGCCACTGAGGGCTGAAGCCAGGGCTGTCGCCAGGGTGATGCCCGCAGAAGGCCCGTCCTTTGGCGTCGCACCTTCCGGAACATGGATGTGGATGTCCTTGTCAGTAGCAAAGCGACCGTCGATGCCCAGCGTCTCAGCCTGGGATCTGATGTAGGTAACGGCCGCCCTGGCTGACTCTTTCATGACATCGCCCAGCTGGCCGGTCAATTCCAGTTTGCCGCTTCCCGGCATGACATTGACCTCGATCGTGAGCGTGTCACCGCCGGCCCACGTCCAGGCAAGCCCGGTTGCAACACCGATCTGGTCCTGGTCTTGCGCCTTGTCGTACCGGTATTTCTTCTTGCCGATCAGATCATCCAGGTTATTCTCGTCCACCTTGACCCGTTTCTGGCTTTTTTCGGTGATCAGGATCGCCGCGCGACGACAGATGTGGGCCAATTCACGCTCGAGCTGTCGGACGCCCGCTTCGCGGGTATACCAGCTGATCAGGCCGCGCAGCCCGTCACGACTGATGCTGAGTTGCCGTTTTTTCAGTGCATTCTGCTTCAGCTGGTTGGGCAGCAGGTAACGCTGGGCAATCTCGATTTTCTCCTCTTCTGTGTACCCGGAGATCTGAACGACCTCCATGCGATCCAGAAGTGCCTGCGGGATGGTTTCTGTCGTATTGGCCGTCGTGATAAACAGCACATGCGACAGATCGTAAGGAATCTCCAGGTAATGGTCTCTAAAACTGTTGTTCTGCTCCGGATCCAGCACTTCCAGAAGCGCTGACGAAGGATCACCGCGGAAATCGCTGCCGAGTTTGTCGATTTCGTCCAGCAGGATCAGCGGGTTATCCCGTCCGACCTGGCGAACGGCGTTGATGATACGACCTGGCATGGCGCCAACATACGTCCGACGATGGCCGCGGATTTCTGCTTCATCACGGACACCGCCCAGGGACATGCGGATGTATTTCCTGCCCAGTGCCTGGGCGACAGATCGGGCAATGGACGTTTTACCAACGCCTGGCGGCCCGACAAGGCAGAGAATCGGCCCTTTGAAACTGGTCTCACCAGCCTCCAGCCGCAGTTTTCGCACAGCCAGATACTCCAGGATGCGCTCTTTAACCTTCAGCAGACCATAGTGGTCGCGGTCAAGGATACTTCTGGCCTGTGTGATGTTCAGACGCTCTTTGTCTGATTTGCCCCAGGGCATTTCAAAGAGAAGGTCCATATAGCTACGTAAAACGGACCCTTCCGGATAGCCAGCCGGCATCCGCCCCAGGCGGACAATATCCTTTTTGACTTTTTCTTTCAACTCTTTAGGGAGGGGCAGTTTTTCGAGCTGGCGCAGATAATGGTCCTGCTCCTGCTGCGATCCTTCCTGCTCGCCCAGTTCGCTCTGGATGGCCTTAATCTGCTCGCGCAGATAATATTCCTTCTGATTCTTTTCGATGGTCGATCGGACTTTTTCGCCGATTTCCTTCTCAATTTCAGCAATGTATTGCTCCCGGTCGATTAGCTCGATCAGGCGGCGGATCCGGTCCGGTGTATCGATGGTTTCCAACAGCGCCTGCTTTTCCAGGATGTTGATGTTCAAATGGCCGGCGATGGCATCTGCCGCCAGCGATGCATTCAGGATGTTGGACAAGGCCAGCTGTGCTTCAGGCGACACCCGTCCGGAGCTGGCAGCATACTTGTCGAAAGCTTTCATCAATAATCTGCGATGCGCCTCAAAGACCGGCAGGAGATGCTCCGGAACCTCGGTCGGTACGGTGCTGACTTCCACGTGATAGCAGGGTTCTTCCTGCTTTATTTGCATTATTACAGCCCGGTTGCGCCCTTCGACGAGTAGCTTCATGGCTTCGCCGCCGGGAACCTCAAGGACCTGGCGAATGCGGGCAACGCATCCTGCCGCATACAGGTCGTCAGGACCAGGCCAGTCCTGGGTTATATCCTTCTGCGCTGTCAAAAAAATCAGCTGATTGCCATCAATGGCCTCTTTGACTGCCAGCCGGGATTTTTCACGGGCTACATCAAAGGTCAGGGTGACGCCCGGAAAGACAGCCAGCCCGCGCAGCGGTACCATCGGGATTGTCAGGATGACGCCTTTCGATGGATCTAATTTAACATCGGCAGGCCGCGCTGCCGTTTTGAATCTGCGTCGGCGTGTCACAGCTGCTGGTTTGCTTTTTGTTTGTTCTTCACTCATGCTTGTCCACCTGGCCTCTTGGGCACAAAAGTTAATGCTGGTTTTCCAGCGTTAAAATAAGTTTATCTGTTTATTATATCATGTACAGACTCTGTGGTTTGTGACATAAAAGGGGCGTCTCATTTCAGAGACACCCCTTCAGATCTCAGGTCAATCCTTGGGAAAGTCGCAGAGCACATTGCGAGTAAAGCTCTGATATCGGCTGATCCCAGATGGCGCCTTATTCGATAATAGTGGAAATGGTACCGGAACCGACAGTCTTACCGCCTTCGCGGATAGCGAACTTGAGTCCGACTTCCATCGCGATAGGGGTGATCAGCTTGACGGTAATGGTAACATGGTCACCAGGCATGCACATCTCGACACCTTCCGGCAGTTCTGCAACGCCGGTCACGTCCGTTGTCCTGAAATAGAACTGGGGACGATAGCCGCTGAAGAAGGGCTTGTGACGGCCGCCTTCAGCCTGGGTCAGGACATAGACTTGTCCGGTGAAATGGGTGTGCGGTTTGATCGATCCGGGCTTGGCAATCAGCTGCCCGCGCTCGACTTCTTTGCGCTGGATACCACGCAGCAGGACACCGACATTATCGCCGGCCTGTGCCTGATCCAGGAGTTTCCTGAACATTTCGACGCCGGTGACGACTGTCGCTCTTGGTTTCTCGGTTAAACCGACGATCTCAACGGGGTCGCCGACTTTGACGATACCGCGCTCGACACGGCCGGTGGCGACAGTGCCGCGGCCTGTGATCGTGAAGACATCTTCAACGGCCATGGCAAACGGCAGCTCGATCGGGCGGGCAGGTGTCGGGATGAAGGAGTCGACAG
>JAWSUP010000257.1:0-6467 GCA_033549405.1 Bacillota bacterium
TGCCCGGAGCCAACATCGACCGGGTTAAACAAGAATTGTCGACGCATGAATTGATCCCGGAAGAATGGGGCGGTACAACCGTTATGGTCCCTGTTTCTGCCAAGACCGGCGAAGGGCTCGATGAGCTTCTGGAGATGGTGTTGCTGACAGCTGACATTATGGATCTGAAAGCCAATCCGGACAAGCAGGCTAAAGGAACAGTCATTGAGGCAAAACTCGACAAGAACCGCGGTCCTGTGGCGACTGTGCTTGTGCAGCGCGGCACCTTGAGTACAGGCGATACACTGGTGACCGGATCGATCATCGGGCACATTCGTGCCATGACCGACGATCGCGGCAGCATGGTCCGCAAAGCTGGCCCTTCCATTCCGGTCGAGGTGCTCGGATTGCCGGAGGTTCCTGAGGCTGGTGAGCTGTTTTATGCAGTCACCGACGATAAAGTCGCCCGTAACCTGGCAGACAGGCGCCGTGTTCAGCAGCGAGAACAACAGCTGCGCAGCAGTTCGCGCATGACGCTGGACTCACTGTTCAGCCAAATGGCAGCCGGTGAAGTCAAGGAATTGAACATCATTGTGAAGGCTGATGTCCAGGGAAGTGTCGAAGCAGTCCGGCAGTCGCTGGAGAAGCTTTCCGGTCAGGAAGTCCGCGTCAACGTCATTCATGGGGCGGTCGGCGCTATTACCGAATCGGATGTTCGGCTGGCTGAAGTTTCCAATGCAATCGTGATTGGCTTCAATGTCAGGCCGGCTGTCAATGTGGCTGATATGGCGGCTGAAGTCGGTGTTGATTTGCGCATGTACCGGATCATCTACCAGGCGATTGACGACATTCAGGCTGCCATGAAGGGCATGCTCACGCCGAAATTCCGCGAAGTTATCCTTGGACACGCGCAGGTCCGGCAAGTCTTCCGGGTCAGCGGTGTCGGCAGCATCGGCGGTTGTTTTGTCCTGGATGGTAAAATTGTGCGTTCATGTGAAATTCGCATTGTTCGCGACGGTATCGTGGTGCATGAGGGCAAGCTGGCGTCATTGCGCCGGTTCAAAGATGATGTTCGCGAAGTCGCAGCCGGATATGAATGTGGCATCGGCATCGACCGCTTTAACGATATCAAAGAGAATGACATCATCGAAGCATTCGAAATGCAGGAAATTGAAGGGAGCTGATCCGATTGCAGCGTTCAGACCGGGTCGGTGACGAAATCAGAAAAGTGATAGCCGACCTGATACAGAATGAAATCAAGGATCCGCGGCTGCCTTCGCTGGTGTCCGTAGTCGCTGTCAACGCTTCGCGTGACCTTTCTCATGCGCGTGTCTATGTCAGTGTGCTGGGTGATGAGCAGGAAAAAAAGAATTGTGCTGCTGCACTGAGCAGTGCATCCGGCTTTATCCGCCGCGAAGTAGCCGCGCGGGTGCGCCTGCGGACAGCACCGGAGATTCATTTTATCTTCGATGATTCGATTGAACGCGGCATTCGCATTTCACGCCTGATCGACGAGGCACTGGGCGACCAGACGGGTCAGCAGCCGAAAAATGAAAAAGATTGAACTATTGGCCGAAAGACTTTTAGCCTGTCGGAAAAACGAACAGAGCGTTTATCTTTACCCGCATGTCAACATCGACGGCGATGCCCTGGGTTCTGCGCTGGCTCTTTTGCTTGTGCTTGATGCGCTGGGTATCCACACCTGCCTGCCGCTCGATGAACCGGTTCCGCCCAAACTCGATTTTTTACCCGGCCTGGATAGGATTACCTGGCTGCATGATCTTGATCAAACAACGTGCCATGAGCAGACGCTGGCCTTGTTGATAGACTGTTCTGAACCGTCGCGGCTGGGCAATCGCAGCGCGCTTTGTGAAAATGCCCGGGAGCGCTGGGTGCTGGATCACCATATAGCAAGACATCTGCCGGGCGCATACGAAATTGTGGATATAAAAGCCGCTGCAGCCGCAGAAATAGTCCACGACTTGATCCGTGCGTTGGAATCACAGAGCGGGCATGACCTGCTCGACCGTTCCAGCGCCATTCTTTTAATGACGGCACTCATTTCCGATACGGGTGGTTTTGTTTTTTCCAACACGACAAAAAGGTCGTTTGCCATCGCTTCGGATCTGATGGAAGACGACCTGGACTTGCGCCAGATCACCTACCGGCTGTTTCACCGGTCCAGTCTGGCCCGCTTGCGCTTGATGGGACGCATTTTTTCCGAGGCACGCTTCAGTCACGGCGGTAAGATTGTACTGGCTTCTGTCGGGCAAGAACTGATGCAGGACTGTAATGCCACAGATGACGATCTGGATGGAATCATTGGTTATCTGCGCAATGTTTCCGGTGTCGAAATGGCGATGATTTTGCGTTTGCAGCCAGATGGCGCCATTCGCGCCAACATCCGCAGCGGACCGACAATTGACGCAGCCGCCTTTGCCGGTTCATATGGCGGTGGCGGACATCCACGGGCAGCCGGCATGACCCTTACAGGCATGAGTCTGGAGATGGCAGCCGCTGCAGTACTGCAGAAAGCAGGTGAGCTGCTGTAAGCGGAAGAAATGATTCAGCCGGCGGAATTATCCTGATCGACAAACCACGTGAATGGACATCGTTTGATGTGGTCGCTCGTATCCGTGGCTTGACCGGTGTGCGTAAGGTTGGACATGCAGGCACGCTTGATCCATTTGCCGACGGCTTGTTGCCGGTGTGCATCGGCCGTGCGACCCGCGTGATCCGATTTATGGAAACGCATGACAAGACCTATCGCGTGACTGTTGCCTTCGGCACTGCAACCGATACGCAGGATTTAACCGGACAAACGATCTTTGAACGACATCTGACTGACGCAGAGAAAATACATCTGGTTCAATCAGACTTTTGTGACCTGCGTCAGGCTGTATCGGATCTGACCAGACTGAAAAGCCAGTTGCCGCCCATGTATTCTGCCGTCAAGATTCAGGGGCGCCCGCTGTACCAGTATGCGCGCAAAGGACAATCTGTTGAACGCACGGAAAGACCGATCAGAATCTATGAATCTGTGCTCGAATCGGTCACCCTGGAAGAGACCCTGACAGCTGTCATTCGCATCCATTGCTCAAAAGGAACTTATATCCGCAGCCTGTGTGACACGCTAGGACACAGATTAGGCTGGGGAGCCCACGCTGCTGCTTTACGCCGCCTTACCTGCGGGCCCTGGTCTGTCGACCAGGCCGTGACAGTTGAATCTCTCTCCCGAATCCTGTCCGACTGTCCGGATCGAGTGCAGCGGCTGCAGATCCTGTCAGAGACAAAAATCCTGATGCCTGCAGAAACAGCCCTGGTTGATTTGCCGGTCTTACAGCTTAAACAGCAATCTGCCATTGACCTGATTAACGGGCGCGTGGTGCTTCTGGAACCCGGGCAACAAGCTTTCGCGGACCGTTTTGCTGTCTATTACGCTGGACAGCTGATCGCCGTCGCCATTACTGAACAATACAACGAGGATGCCTGGCGCATCCGGACAGAAAGGGTGCTGATCGACCTTGCAGATTTACTCCGGTCTTGATTGCAGAATTCCCGCCTGTGACAGAGGCGTTGCCCTGGGCTTTTTCGACGGGCTGCACCGTGGTCATTCAGACCTGATTCGCACGCTTCTTTATCAGTGCACAACTCAGGGAATTTCGGCTGCCGCTTTCACATTTGACCAGCATCCTGAAAGCGTGCTCCATCCCGGCAGGATTTTCCGATACCTTGACTCTTTGCAGGAGCGGCTCGATCTCATGTCCGGAATGGGCCTGGATGAAGTTCATGTCTGTTCGTTCGATCAGCAGTTTGCCGGCCTTGAACCGCAAATTTTTCTGGAAGAGGTAATTGTGCGGCGCCTGCAGGCCAAGTTACTGGTTGTCGGGCCTGATTATCGGTTCGGTGCCAAGGGCAGCGGCGATGTGGCGCTGCTGCGCAAATGGACCCGGGAAAACGGCATTCAGCTGAACATTGTTGACGAAGTCAACATGGGAGATGACAAGGTGTCCAGCTCCCGCATCCGCAACTTGATTCAAGAAGGGCATGTCGGGCAGGCTGCATCCCTGCTGGGGCGGCCTTATCTGCTGCAGGGGGTCGTCACGGCAGGCCGTGGTCTCGGTCGCCAGCTTGGGTTTCCGACGGCAAACATCCTCATGCCGGAAGACAAAGTCTGCCCGGCACTTGGTGTATATGCGACACGTGTAAGAGTTGTCGGACGCACCTGGGAGGCGATCACCAGCATCGGCCTGAGGCCGACGGTCAGTCCGGATGAAAAAGTACCAATCATCGAGACCTACTTGTATGATGCTGACATTCCGCTGTATGGCGAATCGATGTCGATCGAGCTCTTAGCCTGGATCAGACCTGAACGGCAATTCCGTTCATTGCTGCAACTCAGCACACAGATCAAGTCTGACCTCGATCAGGTCAGGCTCTGGCATAAGCAAAGCGAGCAATGCTATGAAAAAGTGAGCATCGGCGGTATTCCGCTGATGGTTCTGCCCAGCGACCGTTTTGCCCAGTCAACACTTTGCCTGGTCTTCCAGACACAGGCGACGCCCCGGTCGCTTGCCTGCAATGCGCTGCTGCTCCAGGTTCTGACAGCCACATGCCGGCGCTACCCCGATCGGACAAGTCTGGCGCTGGCACTGGACAATCTGTACGGCGCGACCATCGATGGCAGTTCGGAAAAGAGCGGTGATGTCCAGGTGCTGTATTTGACAGCAGAGGCGCTAACCCGCTGGACAGACGAGTCAACCCCATTTCTGGCGGTTATCGACCTGATATTCGATGTGCTGCTCGATCCCGATCTGGCAGCGGACGGCCTGTTTCAAGAACAGGTAGTCGAAACAGAACGCAATAACCTGATCATGGCGCTCATCGCACGCGAAAACGATCGGAGCAAACAGGCATATGACCGCTGCCTGGAGGCTTTCTGTGGCGGGCAGGTCCATGGTTTGCATGCGACCGGAAAAATTGAGGATCTGCGCAACATCAGCAGGGAAGAGCTGGGTGATGCCTGGCGGCAGCTGATTGGCGGAATGAACCTTACTGTCTGGCTGGGTGGCCGGATCGATGATGCTTGTCTGGATTTGTGCTGCCGGTCGATGGCTCGATTACCCGAATCTACCCGCCCCCGGCTTTATCCCGGCCGCCTGCCGACACCCTGGCGTACAAATGAAAAGCGCAACCTGAAGGACCAGAAGGAAATTGAGCAGGCGCGTATCGTTCTGGCCTATGACGGCCTGCCACCCTATTACAGCCATCGGTTAACGGCTTTTCAACTGCTCAACAGCATGCTGGGAGGCGATGTCCATTCGTTGTTGTTCGATGTGATCAGGGAGAAGATGGGACTGGCTTACCAGGTTTTTTCACTGAGCCAGCGTTATCTGTCCGCTTTGTTTGTTCTTGCCGGCGTAGCGCCTGACGCTGTTGAACCTGCGCTGGCCGCCATCCAGGAGCAAGTAGACAACATCGTGAACGGCCATTTTGACGATCAGTTGATGGTACGGGCGAAAAGCATGCTCGAATCGGCAGTCCTCGCACTTTATGACGATCTGTCCGGCATGCTGGGTGCCCAGATCAGCGGGCGCTTGTCCGGCCGTCTTTACAGTCGGGAGGATGCTTTGCTGCTGCTCGGTGCAGTGACACGGGAGCAGATCATGCAGTGCGCGGCCGATCTGCGGCTGATGACAAGCTATGTATTGACATCCGGCCAGGCAGCCGGCACAGAGGAAGGACCGGTGATCGGATGATGCAATTGCAGAATGTTCCGGCAGGATTTCACCTGCAAGAACGGCATGATCACCTGACCGGCAAAGCTATGGTGACGATTCGGCACTGCTCTGGGCTGACGGTCAAATATCTGCCCTTTCCTGGGTTTGCCAGAAAATTTGCTGCCATCACAGTACCGTTCGGGTCCATACATACGCAGTTCAAGCAGGATGGCGAGCTGATAAGCGTACCGGCTGGCGCGGCGCATTTTTTGGAACACTGTGTCTTCAGCCAGGACGCGTCCGGCGGGCTGTCCGGTCGCCTGTCCGAATTGGGTGCTTCAGCAAATGCTTATACGACCTATGACCATACACTCTACTATTTCTCGACTGTAAACCACTTCCAGGTGGCTTTCGATACATGGCTCGATTCTGTTTTCCAACCGCAACTCGACGAAACCCGCATCACCAGTGAACGCCCCATCATACTGGCTGAACTTGATCAGTACCGGGACGATCCGGACGCCCGCTGTACACAGCTTCTGCTGGAGAACCTGTACAGCAGTCACCCAGTCCGCTTTGATATCGGCGGAACACCTCAATCTGTTGCCGCCATTCGGCCTGTTGACCTGATGAATGCCTGGCAGTCCTTTTACAGGCCTGATCGTCTGACATTGACAATTGCTGGAGAAATTCAGCTTCAACCGCTTCTTGAACGCCTGGCGCAAAAACTCGCCGGTATCAGGGAATCGGCACGGCAAACGGTGATAC
>JAWSUP010000258.1:0-6451 GCA_033549405.1 Bacillota bacterium
GCAAACAAAAACGAACACAAAGAGAAGAGGGTATCCCGGTCGGGATGCCCTCATCTTCTGTCTGCTCCTGATTCTTCTGCCTGCCTTTTTTTCATTGCCTGGCTGTAACCGGGACAACACCATAAAGTACAGCGACTCTTTCACCGGCACATTCGATACGGTTATTCAGATTATAGCCTATACAGATTCTGACACGCAGTTCCAGGAATGGGTCAGTCAGGCTGAGACCCGGTTCCGGCAGCTGCACAAGCTTTTTGACATTTACCATGAATACGAGGGTCTAAACAATTTGTTCACAGTCAACGAGATGGCGGGTATTCAACCGGTTGTTGTTGACCAGGAGCTGATCGACCTGCTTATGTTTTTCATCGATATGGATCAATCAGCTCCGGGGGCAGTTAATATCGCCTTCGGCCCTGTTCTTTCAATCTGGCACGACTACCGGACCAGTGCGCTTGATGGCGGCGCAGTCGCTGTACCTGACCAGGAATTACTGGAAGCCGCTTCTCTGCTGTGCAACCTGGACAAAGTCATCATCGATACCGGGGAAAATACGGTTTTTCTGCAGGAAGCCGGGATGCAGCTGGATGTCGGTGCCATTGCCAAAGGTTATGCAACGGAACTGGTCGCCCGGGATCTGATTGCTGCGGGCATGACCTCTGGCATCATCAGTGCCGGCGGCAGCAATGTGCGCCTGATCGGCAAACCGGCTGACGAACGCAGCACCTGGCAGATCGGCCTGCAAAACCCTGACAGCAACCCGCTGATACCGGATGAGCCACCTCTCGATGTTCTGCTGGTCAACGACCAGTCCATCGTGACAAGCGGCGACTACCAGCGCTACTATGAAGTGGATGGTGTGATCTACCATCACCTGATCGATACGAAAACGCTGCAGCCGGCGCGTCATTTTCGCGCTGTCACCGTCATGACGCCGGACAGTGCCCGGGCCGACTTTCTGTCGACAGCTTTGTTTTTGCTGCCCATTGATCAGGGTCTGGCGCTGGTCAACCAACTGGGTGACTGTGAGGTTTTGTGGATTTTCCCCGATAATCGGATTGAAGCAACTGACGGCATGCGCGCCCATCTGAAAAGTGCGCAGGGCAACTGAACAACCAGGTGTCTGTAAAAAATAGCTTAATCATGACCGAATTGAGCCTGGTATAGAGCGGCATAGCGGCCTTTTTTTGCTAATAGTGTTTCGTGGTTTCCTATTTCTACAAGACGGCCATGGTCGAGCACAATGATCATGTCACAGTAGCGGATAGTTGACAGGCGATGCGCGATGATGATGGTCGTGCACTGGCTGGTTACATTTGCGATCGACCGTTGGATGTGCTGTTCAGTCTCTGTATCGATATTGGCTGTTGCTTCATCAAGAACAAAAACCGCAGGATTTCTGGCAATTGCACGAGCAAAGCTTAATAATTGCCTCTGGCCGGCTGAAAATGTACTGCCCCGTTCCGTGACCGGCGTCTCCATCTGGCGTGACAAACCGCCAATAAAGGTGTCTGCGTAAGCCATTTTTAGAGCAGCTGCGATCTGATCATCGTCAATATTGTCATCACCGAGGCGGATATTATCAGCGATCGTGCCGGAGAACAGGAATACTTCCTGCAGAACAATTGCGATCTGACGCCTCAGATCGCGCAGGCGAAACTGGCGGATATCCTGCCCGTCTAGCAGAATTTCGCCTTTCTGAATGTCATAAAAACGCAAAAGAAGGGCAATGATCGTTGTTTTGCCCGCTCCGGTTGCACCGACAATGGCAGCGCTCTGTCCCGGTTCGATCACCAGTGACACATCACGCAAAACCCAGTCTTCCTCCTCATATGCAAACCAGACATTTTTGAATTCAACGTGACCCTTCAATGATTTCAACGGATTGCCGGCATGCAGGTTTTCCTGGCCAACCTGATTGTCAAGTAATTCGAAGATCCGTTCAGAAGAAACAACGGCCGATTGGATGGTCGAATATTTTTCTGCAAGGTCGTTGATCGGCTCAAAAAACTGCTTGATGTAAGCGGTAAAGGCATAAAGCACGCCAATCTGCAAAACACCCTGAACCAGACCACGGCTGGCATAGGCGACAAGCGCGATGATGCCAAGGGTGTTGATGACCTCCATGAGCGGTCGCAGCAAGCTGTTGAGCTTAATTTGCAGCAACGTGCTGTTGCAATATTCATCGTTCAACGTCTCAAATTCACGCTTCTTGGCCTTCTCCCGGCAGAATATCTGAACAAGGCGCATCCCTGAGATATTCTCTGCGAAGAATCCGTTGATCCGCCCGATCAGGCTCTTCATGTGGATAAAGTTCTTGCGCAAAGCTTTACGTATTAAAAGTGTCACCAGAAGGATCAGCGGGGTTGTGACAAAAGCGATCAGTGCCAGTTTCCAGTCTATGAACAGCATCATGCCGACAATACCAACAAGCAATAGCAGATCACGAGTCAGGTTGACGATAACATCTGAGAAAAGTTCATTGAGCGTTTCGACATCGTTTGTCGCGCGGGTAATCAGCCGGCCTGAAGCATAATGGTCCAGAAAACTCATTGGCAGGTGCATGATGTGAAAGAAGACATCGCGGCGAATGTGCATCAGGGTGTTCTGACCGAGGCGCGCCACCAACATCGCCTGGAATACTGACAATCCTGAACTGATGGCAATCGCCCCGAAGTAGGCGATACTCAGCCATATAATCGGTGTCAGGACTGTGTCCGGATTGCCGGCTTTGAGATATTTATCGATCACGATCTGCAGAATATAGGGCTGTATCAGCACAGCGCCGTTGATGATGATAACGAGCACCATGCTGAAAAAGAACAACGGCAGTTGAGGTCTCAGATAAGGCATGAGCCTGCGCAAGCCGCTTTTCGTCAGGCGGACTTTCTTCCGCTCTGCTTTCGCTTCTTGCTTCGCTGTTGCTTCCATGTTTTTTACAGGGGTCTCATTCGGCATGCTTGCTCACCTCCCCCGAACCTTGTTCAGACTGGCGGCTGGCAATGGATGCGTAAAAACCATTTGAGGCTAAGAGCTCTTCATGCCTGCCGCGCTCGATCACCTGTCCATCGGACAGGACCAGGATCTCATCGCAAAACTGCAGGGCACTGATGCGATTGGCAATGATCAGGCAGCCTGTGGAACGCTCTTTCATCTCGACCTGCAATTGCCTGAGGATACGTCGTTCCGTCTCGGTATCGACTGCTGATAAAGCATCATCGAGAATCAGAATCGGGGCAGTGCGCAGCAACGCCCGCGCCAATCCGAGCCGCTGGCGCTGGCCGCCTGACAAGGTCATGCCGCGTTCACCGACTTTTGTGTCATATCCATGGGGAAAGTCAGCGACCGTCGTGTCAAGATCTGCCAACTGGCTGCCTTTCTGGATTTCAGAAAAATCGTACCGGTCATCAAAAAAACGGATATTCTCCGCCAGCGTGGTGGAGAATATGAAATTATCCTGCGGCACATAGGCGATCTGGCTTCGCAATACAGACAGCGGGAGACTGCGGATATCGTGACCGTCCAGAAAAATTGTTCCGTCAGGCACTTCATATAGGCGCATCAGCAGGTTCGCCAGCGTCGATTTCCCGCTTCCGGTCCGGCCAAGAATACCGACCATTCGACCCGGTGCCAATTCAAAGTTGATCTGTGCTAAGGCTGGTTTTGTTTCTTCAGGATAGGTGAAAGTCAGGTCACGGACCGATAAATGCCCGTAAAGACGATCAGGCCATTGCTCAGGCGGTTTGATGTCCGGCGCGTCATAGACGTCCGGTTTGCTGGCAAGGATTTCCTGATAGCGCTTGAGGGACGCCATACCTCTTTGCAGGACATTGATGATGCGGGCGATTGACCTGACAGGATTGATGATCAATGTCAAATACCCGTTGAAGGCAACAAACTCACCCAGGGTCAATTGCTGTTGCAGGACAAGGCTGCTGCCATAGATAAGGCTGATAGAAAAACTGACGCCAAAAAGGACATTCACCACCGGACCCATCGAAGCAGATATTTTGGTCATGTTGATATTGGCAAAGCGGCTGCGGCGATTGAGTTGTTCGAACCGCTCAACCTCTTCGTCTTCCTGACCATAGGCCTTGATCACCTCGATACCGGTGATGCTTTCTTGAACCCGGTCTGAAACAGCTGCAAAAGCCTCCTGCACCTGACGAAAGCGCGAACGTACCTGCCGGCCCATCCAGAGAATGATCACGACGATCAATGGAACCGGTATGAGGGCAAAAAGTGTCAGACGCGGATTGACCTGGCTGCTCATGCTGCTGATCGATAAGACGCTCATCACAATAGTGTTGGCCATCAGGGCAAGTCCGGGACCAAAAGTCTGGCGGATCGCGCCAATGTCGTTGATGGCATATACCAGCAGGTCTCCTGTCTTGTGATGCTGATAAAATTGCATTGGCATGCTCTGCAGATGGTCGAAAAGCTGGCGACGCAAAGCGGTTTCGATGCGCCTGGAATTGCCCATAATGGCATAGCGCCAGATGAAACGGGTCACAAAAGCTGCCAGGGCCACCAACAAGAGGTATAACAACCCCCGGTAAACGGCCGGCATCAGGATCTCGTCTGCAGGTACGTTGAGGTCGTCAATCAGGCCGCCCAGCAATCGCGGCGACAACACCTGCAAAAAGGATGATAATCCAAGAAAAAGCAAGCCCGGCAGATACAGCCAGGCATAACGTTTCCAGAATTGTTGCAAAACCTTACCTCCATCTTATGTTACGCTCTCTATATTACCATATAAAGGAACACACAGGTGATCTGCAAACACAAAATCGTCGGTATCCCCAAAGTGAAGCGCTGTTTTCGCGTTTTCTTCAGGAACAGGTGCATATCTAGAAGAACTTAACGGCCATTTCTGTAAATGGCATTACGCTATCAGCGCTGAGCTACTGGTACATAGTCTGGACAGATTCTATCCACAAAACGCGGGGTCAGGCGGGCAAACCGCTGTAAACCGCGCTCCAGGGGAATCTGCGGCCATTCTTCACCGATTAACGGCCGGGCGTATCTGACGAAGTCATCTGTCACATCCAGGCCATCGGCGCTGATCCATTCGCGCGGCAGATAACGCTCGGAGTTGGCGACGATTCTGAGGGGTACTTGATCATAACGGACCCGGTAAGGATCTTCAGTTTCTCGCAATATCGTTGCCATATAGCCGGTTCCCGATGAAATGGCAATATCGACGGCATGGGCGCCGACAGCCCAGGCTTCTTCAATATCTACGCACGACCGGTAAATCGATGTCGATCGCTGCAAAACACCCGGTATCTGACCAGTCGCCTGGCCGCGGGCCATCAGGCCTGCCTTGTTCAGATGATTGACGACGATCTGGGCGGCTGTCATCTCACTGGCGCCGTACTCAACGTGGCCAAAACCATCGCGGGCGGCGCCGATGTGGCCGACATCAAATCCTTCATTGACTACAACGATGCAACGGCCAGAGCGTTTCAGCTGACGGTTGACATGCTCTGTCAGCGTATCGAGGTTGTGTCCGGCTTCAGCAAAGTACAGCTGTAGCGGCCAGTGCCTCTCGGGATCGGCCAGTCTGGCGGCAGCAGTTATAAATCCTGATTTTCTGCCCATTGCCTGCCAGACAGAAACACATTCCGAGACAGACATACCGCGGTTTTCTTCTTCAGTGTTCTGCATGATCATCGCCCAGTAACGGGCGGCACTGCCATAACCAGGTGTATGGTCAATAATCGTTCGCGCTTCATCACCCAGATCATTATCAATCGTCTTAGGCACGCCGGCCACGACCAGGTCGAGTCCGCGTTCATGAGCCAGACGGGACACCTTATCTGCCGTATCCATCGTGTCATTGCCGCCTATATAGAAAAAATAGCCGATCCCATGTGCCGAAATCACATCGACAATCCGCTCGTAGTCTTCATGCTGCGCATCACCGAGCTTATAACGGCAGGTGCCGATCGCACCAGAGGCCGGCGTCCCCTTCAGGCGGTCCAGTTCGCCCCTGTCCTGCCGCTCCAGGTCAATCAGTTCCTCCTTGAGGATACCTTCAACGCCATGCCAGGCTGCGTACAAATTCGACACAGCGTCATAGTCCCTGCAGCGCTCGATGACGCCGGCCAGTGACGCGTTGATGACCGGAGACGGCCCGCCACCCAATGCAACCAGTGCTTTTCTCTTGCTCATGTTAACCTCCTGATGACACAGTTATACTGAGGCAAAGGTATCTTTTCAGGCATAAACAGCCCCTGAGATAACCAGCCACGACCATTATACCAGACAGGTTCACGCTGCCAATATATTCTATAAGCGCATAAAGTCTATTTATAAACGCAGAAAGATGCCCGCAGCTATCATTTAGGTCAGTCGGTCGGGTAACTGCAGTGTGTCAACAAAACGATCCATGACCTGATCCAGGCCAACGATAGCCAACCAGTCGGCGCCATCACGGTTTGACCGT
>JAWSUP010000259.1:0-3051 GCA_033549405.1 Bacillota bacterium
CATCGACCTTCCGTTATGCCTTGCCCCAGATAGTCATATTCGGCGTTTGGGTCAAGGCCTTCTGCAAGCCTGAGATCTCCGTAGATCGCACTCCGCAGCACAGTCAGGCAGGCCGCAGTGCCTTTTGCATCATAAGCAAACAGGCTGTCGGTCAATATGGTAAAGCCGTGATCCGCGCATGACAGATCCAGCCATTCACCCATCGGTCTCTCAACACCGTCGTTCGGCCGTTTGATCGAGCCATAAGGTATCGCTGCCGTAACAGCTGGTTCTTGAACTGATTCAAAGACCAGTTTGAGCACTTTGTGCCGATCGCGCCAGCAGACACGGTAGGAGCCTTCGATGATGCCCGATTC
Organism: Bacillota bacterium; assembly: GCA_033549405.1. Classification (GTDB taxonomy): domain Bacteria; phylum Bacillota; class Clostridia; order Saccharofermentanales; family UBA5734; genus JAAYBY01. The sequence goes on from JAWSUP010000259.1 coordinate 357, forward strand.
CTTGTACAGTGAAAAATCTTGTTCCAGCCATGAATGGCCAAACGACGACTTTGTATGTACGGTGGTCCGAACAGGCCCGTCTTCAGTCAGCTTCACTTGTTCAAGGCAGAAATCACCGGCATATTCACCAAAGCCGCTCACATTGAAAGCCCATGTGTCGCCATCATCTTGCAGAACCATCGGTTTTGCCCCGCTCAACAACACGAATGCGTCTTTATGCCGGTCAAAAACGGATGCGATGCCGCCAGTCTCGCGACAGATTTCAACAAGGAAACGATTGCTTTTTAAAGTAAATTCGTCCGGCATAGGCTCTGCCGCTGGTCTGTGCGCAGATTCCCGAAGCTTGACCTGGAACGATTTATACCCAAGCGACGGCAGTTTCGCGCTGAAGACGAACCTTGAGCGCAAGCCAGGTATGACTGAGCGTTCACGAACCACCTGGCAGGGATATTCGGCTCCGTCGTCATCAATAACCGCAATGGGACCCTTGTACCAGTCGAATTCCCAGGCCCAGTTCACTTCGGCCTCCACATGTGCAGCCATTGAAAAAGCATTCAGATTCCAAACGATGACATTCCAGATTGAGCCGTTTACCGGCAAGGAAATATCTTTCGTGACCGACTGCAATGAATTGTGCAGCACCTCGCTTGCTGTTTGCAACGCACGGCCGTGGAGATTGCGCGCATCAAAATATGCTTGCCGGATGCATGCGCCGCCCAGTATGTCATGGAATTGGTTGAACAGCACATCTTTCCAGCAAGCGGTCAATTTTTCGGCAGGATAGGGTGCGCCATTATTCCATCCTGCAATGACAGCGGCTTTTTCAGCATTCAGCAAGGCATATTCGCACCTGCGGTTGTTCTGCTTGATTTCAGGGAAATTGCTGAAAACACCAAACCAGGCGGTCATCAATTCATCCCGGACAACGGGCAGTCCGGTTTCATCTTGCGCCGCAAAAAAACCTTGATGCGTCCCGAAACGGACCGTGCAAGGCAGCGTACTGTCCGCTCCCAGTTCCTTGATTGTATGGATCGCCTTTATGGTCGGTGCGCCGCCGTGGTTGGTCACACCATAGACCAGCATCATATCATGGTCATATTGCCTGGCAGCCGCAAAGGCTGTGCGGATGTGTTTTTCAACATCACCGATATAACTGCCCGGCTCCCTGAAGGCAAGCACCGATGATCCATCAGGGCTTTCCCACCGGAACAGGGGTCCGGGAAGTTCTTTTTCTGCAGTACTCGGGCGATTGAAAGTACAATAGCGGATGCCGGATTTCCTGAATATTTGCGGCAGCATGGCACTATGGCCAAAGCTGTCTATGTTGAATGCGCATGGCGATATTTGGCCGAAGTGCTCAAGAAGATACCTTTGGCCATACAAGCCCTGCCGGGCATAGCTTTCACCTGATGCAGCATTGCAATCCGGTTGCAGCCACCAGCCATCAATAAGTTCCCAGCGCCCTTCTCGGACTCGTCTGGCTATTTGATCGAACAAGTCCGGATCGACAGTCCTGATCCACTCAAATACCGGGGGACAACTGAAACTATAAATGAATTCCGGTTCTTCATCCATGCGTTCAAGCGCTGCCCTGAACGTGGAGCGGATGGAAGACAGGCCTTCATCCCAGGTCCACAGCCAGACGGGATCAAAATGCGTGTTGGCAACCATGTGGATTTCATGTTTCTTATCCATGGCCATACTCCTCAATTTTGATCACCTCTTGCCAAAACGGCTAAATTCTCGAATAATGAAGTCAAGCGACCAGAAAAGCCGAACTGAAAGAGGTATTGCATGAAAGTTGAACACTATCCCACCATCATAACCCCATTTACCCCGGAAAACCAGATCGATTATGCATCGCTGGGCCGCCTGATCGACCATCTGCTCAAGCATCACTGTGATGGGATCTTCGCAGTTTGCCAGTCCAGCGAAATGTTCTTCCTGTCAGATGAAGAAAAGCTGTCATTAGCTGCTTTTTGCATCGATCGCTGTCATATAGCAGGTAAAAATTGTGTCGTTTCGGGGCACACGCACGATGCCCTCGACGAGCAGATCGCGTATCTGCAAAAACTCGAAAAGTGCGCACCGGACGCCATCATCCTTGTTACAAATCGACTCGCCCGCGAGAATGAAGGCGATGACATCCTGATTAAGAACCTGCAGGCAATCATCAGTCTGCTGGATCCCGGCACGCGTCTTGGGCTTTATGAATGTCCCTATCCATACAAACGTCTTTTATCGCCTGAGGTGATCGATTATCTGGTTTCGACAGGCCGCTTTGATTTCATCAAAGACACCAGTTGTCAAATCGAAGTCATCCGGGCCCGTCTGCGTCAGACCGATGGCTCGACGATCAGGCTCTACAACGCGAACGCCGCCACATTGCTGGAAAGCCTGCAGGCTGGAGCCGCCGGTTATTCGGGTATCATGCTTAATTTCATCCCTGAAATTTTCTCCGTGTTCAGGCGTTACCTTGCCGATGACGCATCGGGCGAAATACCGCCTCTGCAGCACCACGTCAGGAGTGCCGGTGCCATTGCCGATCTGATCACGCTTACCAGTGTCTTTGAATGCCAGAAATACCCGGTCAATGCCAAGCATTATCTGAAGATGAAAGGTTTGATCGATTGCACAAAAACCCGCAGCATCGCAATAGACACACTGACCGAGTCGCAATCGAAGGAGCTGATCG
>JAWSUP010000259.1:3061-6425 GCA_033549405.1 Bacillota bacterium
CCTTGCGAACCAGGCTGAGAAAATCAGAAGCAAAGCTGACCTGTTCCAGCAGCGCAAGCTGATTTTCGAATCCGGCAAGCATTTCCGGAGCTGTCACGCTTCAACCATCCTGCCTCTGGAAGACGGTACCGTACTCGTCGCTTATTTTGCCGGTCATGCGGAAGGAAATAATGATGTCGGCATCTGGCTATCGCGTTTTGTGGGCGGCAACTGGCAGGATCCGGTCCGCATCGCCAAAACTGAGGCTCAGCCGCATTGGAATCCTGTCCTTTTCAAAGACAACGACCAAATAAGGCTGGTTTTCAAAGTCGGAGCCAATGTCGTCGGCTGGACAAGCCGCACCATGCTGTCTGACGACCAGGGGTTGACCTGGTCCGAGGCTGTACGATATTCGGACAATGAGGCTGGCGGGCCGGTCCGCAGCAAACCGATCCTGCTGTCCAACGGCTGGTTGCTGGCGCCCAATTCCGACGAATCGCAGACCCGGTGGCGTCCGCGTGTCGACGTATCGGATGATGGCGGCGCCAGCTTTCAAATTGCGTCGTATATTCCCATCAATACAGCTGACCCCGGCAAAGCCAATTATATGTCCGGCAAAGGCGCCATCCAGCCGACATTGTGGGAAAGCAGGTCCGGAAATGTCCACATGCTGCTCCGCACAACCTGCGGCTTTATCTATCGCTCTGATTCTGAAGACTATGGCAATACGTGGTGCGAGGCCTATAACACACACCTGCCCAATAATAACAGCGGAATCGAGATTGCCCAGGACGGATCAGACCTGTACCTCATCATGAATCCCGTATCCGGCAACTGGGCCAGCAGAAATCCGCTTGTCATCAAGCGGTCTGGTGATAATGGCAAGACCTTTGACCATTTCCTGACCCTCGACGCTTACGATATCGATCCGCTCCTGCAGATCGATGCCGAGTATTCCTACCCGTCAGCTGTAGTGTCCGATAGCCGCCTGCATGTCGCCTATACATACAACAGGCGCCAGATCGCCTGGTGTGCGATCGACCTGGTTCGCAAAAATGAATAGGGCGATTGGCCTGATACGGGGTTTATAGAATGATTTTTTCTGGCATCCTGATCTTGTTGGGCCTTGTCAGCGGACTCTTAATGCTTTGGTATGTTCCGAAGGCAAAAGCACTGCAGGAACCGGCTGGAACTGAAGGGAATGAAGGTGCTGAGGGCGACAAGCCAGGTCAGCGTGTATCGATCATCATTCCGGCCTACAACGAAGCGCGCCGCCTGCCGGATCTGCTGGCTTCTTTGAAAATTCAAGATATCCAGCCCTGTGAGTTGCTCGTGGTCGACGACTGGTCAAGCGATGAGACTGTTACTGTCGCACGTCTGGGAGGTGCACAGGTCATTTCGTCAGACCCGATTTTGCCCGGTTGGGTCGGCAAATCGCGGGCCTGCTGGAGCGGCGCCAAAGCGGCTCAAGGCGACTGGCTGCTGTTTTTTGATGCCGATACGCGGCTAGATCACGCAGGCAGCCTGCGACAGATATTGCAGACGTACAGTGAACTGGGCGCCAGCGGCGGTTTGTCGTTTCAGCCATATCATACAGTTCGCTTACTGTATGAAAGTCTGTCAGCCATCTTCAACATCATCGTCATGGCCGGCATGAGCGTCTTCACACCCTGGGGCGCTCGCCTGCGCGGCGCTGGCTTATTCGGACCCTGCCTGATCTGCCGGCGATCCAACTATTTCGCTATCGGGGGACATGAAGCTGTCCGTTCGCAAATCATGGACGATCTGGCGCTGGGCCAGCTGTTTCGCAAAGGCGGTTTTCCGGTTCACTGCTACAGCGGGCGTGGCGTGCTCCGCTTCCGCATGTATTCGGAAGGGCTCGGTTCGCTGATCGAAGGCTGGACCAAGAATTTCGGATCCGCAGCATCGGCCACGCATCCGCTTGTCTTAACCATGATCATTCTGTGGATCTGCAGCGGATTTTCCTCAGTAACACTGCTCCTGCTCGCTTTAAACGGACCGGCCATCTGGCTGGCTGCCGGTATTACAGCTTATCTTCTAAATGTTCTCCTGATGTTCCGGCTGGCTCGCCTCTGCGGCAACTTTAATCCGTTGCTTTTAGTGCTGTATCCGCTTCTGCTGGCCTTTTTCTCAGTCCTGTTTTTCTGGTCGTTGATCCTGACCAGGATATTTCACGCGGTCAAATGGAAAGGCCGCAAGATCAATGTGTAAACGGGATATAACAAACGAAAGGGGACAAGTTCATGCGCCTGATTGACATGCCGGCCTTCTGGGCCGTTTTGGCTGACTGTGTCGCCTGGTTTATCATCCACATGGGCGTCTCGTTATGCACGCTGCATCTGCCAGACTGCTGGTTTGATCGGGACACCTTTCTCTATCGGATCCGGAGTTGGGAGCAGTCTGGATTATTCTGGCAGCGGTCCTTCCGTGTGCGCAGCTGGAAACACCGTCTGCCGGACGGGGCTGCCATTCTGAAAAAGGGATTTGCCAAAAAGCAGATGAAGGCATCAAATCCTGCCTGGTTGAGCCTGTTTATCCGCGAATCACGCCGGGCTGAACTGACACATTGGATCATTATGCCCTTCTCCCTGCTTTTTTTCCTGTGGAATCCGCCCGCTGTCGGCTGGTTCATGATCCTTTATGCTGTGATCATGAACCTGCCCTGCATTATTGCCCAACGCTTCAACCGACCCCGCTTTCAGCACATTCTGAAACAGAGACAAAAAGCATGATTCACAGATAATTCGGGAGTGTGATATTGCATGCAAAATCCTGCATTTTTCAAAGGAACGAAGCATAAGAAACGCTATTTTGAAGGCTGGTATTTCAAGTGTATCAGTGCCGACCGCAAACACGCAGTTGCCCTGATCCCGGGTATGGCTGTTGATCCCCAAGGGAACCGGCATGCCTTTATCCAGGTGATCCAGGCAGTGACAGGCCAGACGGCCTATCACCGCTTCGACTACCGTGATTTCTCTGCTGCCACCGACCGGCTGGATATCCAAATCGCCGGCCATACATTCAGTGCCGATGGCCTCAGTGTCCAGATCGACCGTCCAGAAGGAACAGTCAAGGGTAAACTGACATTTTCAGATGTGCATGCTTTTCCGGTTACAAGCCTGAATCCCGGCATAATGGGTCCCTTCTCATTTATACCGTTCATGGAATGCTACCATGCCATTATCCACCTGTATCATGCAATCAACGGATCGCTGCAGATCAATGGCGAAGTCCTCTCTTTTGACGGCGGTGTCGGTTATATCGAAAAGGACTATGGCCGCTCCTTTCCCAGAACCTATCTTTGGCTCCAGGCCAGCCACTTTGAAGCCGGGAACGCTTCCTTCGTCTTTTCCCGGGCACGTAT
>JAWSUP010000260.1:0-6394 GCA_033549405.1 Bacillota bacterium
ACGTCGGCATGTACCGATAAAAGCTCGTTCGAGAAGTCTGTGAAGAAATGAAGGAAACAGCTGCTGAAGCAAAGACGCAAGAGAAAAAACAAGCAAAGAAACGAACAATCAACCCAAAAAGGACAGCAACAGGACTGATGATAGTGACATGAACCTTGAAAAGAGCATAGCAAACAAACTCTACCAGGGAATAGGAAAACTGAGAAGTAGATCAATGAATCAGGCAGCGATACGTTCGGTCAGTATGGATAGAAACGATTGTTTACAGAGTTTTTGGCCAGCATCGAGCAGAGTATTGACAGAGTGGACCAGACTCCACCAGAAGATCCACTTTTTGCCTCTTGCCTTATGCTGTTCCAGCCTGTAGTCATTGAGAAGACGCTTATTGGTCCGTTCAGAGGTAGTACGCGATCTCATGATGGTCTTCCACTGAACAGAACCACGAGCAATCCTGGTGGCAAAACGCAGGTGCTGATTCTGAGAGACATAGATGGTCCGTCTATAGGACGAATTGGAACGGCACAGATGCTTCTGGTCACAGACGTCAATCTTACCGCAAGCCAGTGGCCAATGGAACTTTCTGCGCTTGCGCTTATAACAGAAATCCTAGTCAATCATGGAGAGACCGGACAAACAGACCGGAACACCTTTCTGGCTGATGGAGAAGTCGGCGTCCTTCTTCTGGTCATCCTTGGTATTGTTCTAAAGAGGAATGACCGCATTGATGTCCCAATTCTCTAGAAGGCCATTGATCCCCAAAGCATCGTGAGCGCTATCTCCGCAGAAAGAGTCGATTGAGAAATCTGGATAGATGGATCTAAATTCGGACAGAGAAAAGATACTGGAGACACTATCATGGCGACTGGCCAGAACCAGACGAAGATACACAGGCAGATCACACTTGAGGGAAGGATTGTAGACGGACAGAACATACTCTGTGTGACCATAGAAATAACAGCCATGGTAGCTGTCCCAGCCATAACGGGCGTAAGGATCGGAAAAATGCGCTTACAATCACAGTTAAAGATATCCTGTTGTTTGTAGGAACACTGTTGGCTGCCTCAGGCAGAATCGCTGGACAGAATGCGGGTGCCGTCACCTGAAACAAATAGCTTTTCAGGATCACCAAGCAAATTCTGACCGGCAGCAGGTTCAACCACAACTTTGGCAAAGATTTGCTGAATGAGCCGTTCCGGGCGATGATCCAGAACATCGCCTTTGTTGGGCCAGTTCAGCAAGTTTGAGCACAATGCCTGGTCTCCGTACTGGCTGCTTCTTGTTTTTACCGTATTTCTTAGAGGGGTTGCGACGGAAAGGATGAAGCGAGTGTTCGTATTCATGTTCTAAGACAAGATCGGCACACTAGATACGGTTGACTAGGTCATAATAAGAACCGACTTGATGAATATGATCACCTGGTTGATAGCCAACCATGGCCCGAAGAATCGACGAGGCCGATAGTTGATCAACTCAGGCAGGGATACTGGCGACATGACACTTGGACATAAGAAAGGAGGATCGTAGAAGTTCAACCTGCAACCGAGTTGGCGCACCGGTCGGCGTACAAATCAGCTATAAGCTCATGAACGGGGTCCAGATTCAAGTCATAGAGATTGTTTAGCCGGTCCTGATAGTAAAGGACCAGATCGGGATCTGACTGATAGAAATCGGTCATACTGCGTAGGAGGTGCTATTGATTTTGTTGATGTGAATGCCAGGATAGGAGCATAGAAACCACCTCTGATCGTGTTAGTAGGGAAACAAGTCCCTCCATCCCGATTTTCAGGGTGATTTGGAAATGTCAAGTATTTTGAATGGAGGTTAACGGATTGTTTGTATTATTATATTAAGATTCACGTTGCCGAAAATGCGAGGCTGAACCGCGTGGGCACTCCGCTCACGACCACTGAGATTACGACCATTTGAGTTTTCGAATGAGCTCGATAATAAAAGGAGGATGAAACCTATGAAAAAAACGAGTAGACCTACAATTGTTATATTGACACTGGCGCTGGCGCTGGTACTGACCGCTTTGCTGGGCGGATGTACCCAAACCGAGACCGCATCGACCGCAACCTCCGAAACGACGACCGCTACGACCAAACAGGATGCGACTTCCGAATCGACTCCCGAACCCACCCCGCAGATATGGGAAGAGGCCGAGGCAACGCTTTACTACTATAAGGCCGGATGCTCGGGTCCACTCACCGGCTGGCTGGACGATTTTGTGGTCAAACATACAGGCTGTCATATCGAATTCGTGGATCTGACTGCCGAGGTTACGCAGACCCTGCTGGCAGGCGGTGAATTACCCGATCTGATTTCCTTTCAAACCGGTGATTGGGAGAACGTAGATATTGCCATCAACGGAAATATGCTAGTCTGTCTGGACGAATATCAGGACGCTCTTCCCGATCTGATGGAAAATGTGGCCGTCGGTCTTCAATTCATCCGCGACATGCACAGCGCGGATACCGGTAAAGCCTATGTGGCTCCCGATAACGTAGGAGACTACTATTCCACGATAGTATCTCATTCCAAGGCATCTCCCAATGACCAGTATGGGGCTAATGTGCGCTGGGATGTCTATCAGGCCATCGGGGCGCCGGAGGTGTCGACGTTTGACGACTTTCTGACGGTACTCAGACAAATGCAGGACTACTATCCGGAGACCGAGGACGGGCAGAAGGTATACGCCTTTTCCTTGTTTCCGGACTGGGATGCGGGATCCTTCTGGCATGCGACTCAAATTTTTACCTTGGAAGGCAAGTGGAACGGTTTGGCCAAATATTTCCTGGAGTGGGATTTCAAAACCAATGAAGTCAGCGAACTACTGGCGGAAGACAACTCGTACCTAAAAGCGCTCAAGTTTTTTTATGAGGCCAACCAGCTAGGGCTGGTGGATCCCGATTCGCTGATCCAGACATACGCGACCGCAAGTGGAAAAGTGAATGCGGGCCAGGCACTGACCGCATGGGTCTGGAACAGCGGTGGCGGGTTCAATACCAAAGACAACGTGAACGCGGATCCGCCGGTGGGCTTTGCATCGATCATCTTTGACGAATATGCACCAGGAGTAGGCGCAGAGGCTATGCCTATCGGATCCAATCATCCCATGGGGATTGGGGCGGCTACCGAGCATCTGGAGGAATGCCTCCGGTTCCTGAATTTCTTCTATACCTATGAAGCGAACATGACATTCTTCAACGGACCGCAAGGAGACCTGTGGGATATCAACGAGGACGGAAATCTATATGCGACGAACATGTTCTTCGACAAGTTCCTGAAGGACAATACTATCGAGCTGACGGGCGGAGGCGCGCTGGATAACAACAAAAACATCATGGGTGGTTCCAGAGCCTTTATGAGTACCATGACCCCTCTCGCTTATGATGTAGCATTGGGGATGAATTACTGGCCCGATGTACTTGCGAGAGCGGAAATCAGCAACCTGAGCGAAGAATGGACAAAGACCTACGGATATGATTCGCCGATGGCTTATGCTGTGGCTGAAGACTGTATCTCATACCGGCCGCTGGCTTACTATTTCCTTGAGACGACGCCTGATGATATCTCATCCTTGTCCGCTCAGATCGGGGATATCGTGGAAACCTTTTCCTGGCAGATGGTATTGGCTTCCGATGAAGACGAATTCAATACTCTGTATCAGGAAATGTTAGCACAGGCGGAAGCTCTTGGGCTGGATCTGGTCATGGAATTTGGAAAAACCGCCCACGCGGCGGCGATTGAAAAAGCGAATAATTACGAGTAATCGACAGCTTTATACCTGTCAAAATGATGTGGCGGTATGGATTGGTATTCATGCCGCCATCTATCAAAATCAATGCTATAAAATCAATACTATAATGATACTGCATTGTCGTAATGAGGGTTTGTAAGGATACTTCTATTGTTGTCAGTAAAAAGGCAATCAATCCGGGATAAAAACCAGCTAAAAAAAGCCAAGCACTTTTGCAGTAAAAGTAGAAAAGGCAACGTAAACGCTGAAAACACTGAAACTTGAAAATTGAACAGGAAAAGTTCAACGCAACCAGAGCATTGGAGAAACACTCTGGACGGGATAAGAGAATCTGCTCAGAACGGTCGTTTCTCGAACTTGCGATTTTCGCTTAAAACAGCGAAAATGATATAGCAGAGTTTTCTTGCAACAGCACCAATAGCCAAGAAGTGATGTTTACCGCACGCCCTGAGCCGCTGGCAACAGGCAACTAATTCAAGATCGGCCCGGGAAGCGACATAGGCCGCGCCCCAGATTGCTCTTCTGAGATACGGAGAGCCTTGTTTGGACATATGGGTCTGGTTGCCGTGAAACTCACCGGAATCGTTAACAGAAGCATCGATTCCAGCGTAAGAGACCAATTGCTTGCCACTGGGGAAACGATGGATGTCACCGATTTCGGCGAGAGTGATGTCACCATAAACCGGACCCGCACCAGTAATAGAAGGTTACGGGGGGAGTATAGTTTGGACATGTATGTTTCGATTTGTTGATCCAGAGAATTAATCTGATCCTCGATAAATTCAATTTGCTCGAGAATCTATCTGATCTGAAAAGAGAAGACGTCAACTTGTCCTGTCTAAGAACAATATACTAGGAGGAGAATAAAAATGCATTTCAAATCTGAAAAAATACGTGTGGGCATTCTGGGCATGGGGCGCGCCTCGGACTTCATGAATCCGGTTTTAGCTTATCCGCATACTGTGCTGGCAGCGATTTGCGACCGGATTCCTGGTAAAGCGACCAGGGCGTTAAAAAAACAAAACATTGACCAGGGCGGCATTATAGTTTTTAATGAATACACGGAAATGTTGGAAAAGGCCGATCTCGATGTCGTTATTATCGGATCAGGATGGTCCGATCACGTACCCCAGAGCATCATGGCGCTGGAGCGTGGAATCCATGTGTTTTCGGAGGTGCCGGTAACCGTTACACTCGACCAGGCAAAGAATCTCGCTCAAGCCTGTCGAAAAAGCCGTGCTGTATACATGATGGGAGAGAACAGCTGCTATCACCGCCATATCATGACGGTGCTGGGTATGGTGCGCGATGGACTGCTGGGATATATTCATTACGCAGAGGGTGAATATATCCACGACTGCAGATATCTTCTGGATCTGATCCCCTGGCGCAGGGAAATGATGTACAGCATCAACGGTCTTATGTACATGACTCACGAGATCGGCCCCATACTGGACTGGATAGACTGGGACCGGATTGTCAGCGTTTCTGCGGCTGGAAGCGGTTCGCACTTCCGTGATGCCAAAGGCAAACCTTTCGTGATGGAAACCCGGCTAACCATGCAGTGCAAAACCGCAAAGGGGCGACTCATCCGGCTTTGTCAGGATTTCCAGTCCCCCTGCGCAGGTTACCATCACCGCTATATAGTGCAGGGAGTCGAGGGCCGCTACGAATCCCGATTCCGCAGTTTTCCCGACCAAATCATGTCCACACTTTTGCCTGATGAAAACGAAAAACCACACTGGACCGATCTTTCGCAGTATGAGAAGAAATACTTGCCCGATATATGGAAACGGCTGGGAGATGAAGCCATAAAACATGGCCACGGGGGAACGGACTTTATCATGATGCACGACTACCTTGAATCCCTCTGGAAGGGAAAGCCGGTACGTTTCGATGTAAACAAATCACTGGACATGACACTGCCCGGCATCATGAGCGTGGAATCCCTCAAACAGGATAACGCGTGGGTGGACGTACCCGATCCCAGAGTGTGGTAATAGTGAAGGGAGGAAGAAAAATGGCGTTCAATCCCGTGGAACAGTACGGAGCTGTCAGAGGCTTCAATTTTCAGCCCGACTGGAGTTCAAATGGAATTGGGATCTGGCTTCAGTTCGACGAGGCAAGATACCGGGAATTGATAAAGCGGGGGAAAAAGCTTTTTCCAAAGATGAACACTCTTAGAATCTGGCTTTCCTTTAACGCATGGTGCGAAAATCCCAAACTTTATTTAAAGAATGTAAAAAAGGCAACCGAGATCATTGAACAAGAAGGCCATCAATTCATCCCCGTGTATTTGAACGGATGGTTTGGTGTCCCCAGTTTTGGTGGATTTGTTCCCGAGATGCTGTTCTCCTCATACAAGAGAAATCGCTTCGATGATTTCCGCTCTTTTATATCGCAGAGCACACAGGCCATTTCATCGGATAAGGTTCTTATTCACGATATTTCCAATGAACCGTTCAATTGCGCCTGGGGACGGGAGAAACATACCGGGATTGTCCGCGATTTTCTCAGTGAGATGTGCATGGAAGTGCGAAAAGTTGACGGAAAGCCTATCACTGTAGGGTCTCAGGGAAGCCCCCGCAGCTCCATGAACCTGCCAGATATCAAAAGCAAATGGGGAGATATAGA
>JAWSUP010000261.1:0-6374 GCA_033549405.1 Bacillota bacterium
TTGAGCAAAACCAGCTGCCAGTCCTTTTTCATGTGACCCAGTATCTCGGCGGCAGCCGGTACAAAAACCAGGGTGGAGATGACATAAAGATCATCAGGAACCGCTATTTCGGTGAAGGGCAGGAAAAAGGCATCACCTATACAAATGACGATCTGCTCAGGATGTTTTTACAGATCGCAGACGCTCATCCTGGGATCCCCTTTATCGGTGCCCATGAACTCTACATTGGGCTGGACCGCCTGGACGATCTTCTGGATAAACATGCTAATCTGCATGTCGACACATCTGGCGGATTCCTGCTCAACGATGATGATGACTTCTACCCCCGAGAACGCGATCTGTACAAAAAGTTTGTAATTAAGCAGGCCTCTCGGCTCCTCTATGCCTCGGACGCGGCAACCGAAGATCATGTGTCACAGGAACAGCAAAAAGCGCTGCAACGCTGCCGGATTCGCTTCATCAAGCGTCTGCAGCTGCCGGACGATGCCCTGCAACAGGTCTGCCACCGCAATGCCGAACGGATCTTTGGGTTGTAGGTCCAGTGGTCACCATCATGTTGTATTAATCTCTGAGAGAACAACATCATTAATAACAGGTGAATTATTCAGCTCGATCAGGCATAATGGATCTGTCCTGTTGACTCAGCACAGGTGTTATCACAGTGTCGCTGCAGGATGCAGCAAGAAGGACAAATACAGATGTTGTGGGCCGCGATGATATCGATCAGCATTCTGACTACGGTTTATTCTGTTTGCCTGAAGAGCATCCAGCGGCAGTACATCCGGCACAGGGCTGACTTTTTCGCCTTCAGTTTTTTGATGAACCTGTGTCAGCTGATTGTCATGCTCTTGATTCCACCATATGGCGGCATGGTCTTTTCGCCAGAGAGCCTGCTGTTTGGTGTCACGATCGGCGTACTCATTCTGGCAAATTACATCTTCACAGTGCAGGCGTTCTCGCAGGGACCGCTGGCTCTGACCAACAGCATTTTCGGCATCAACATCATCATCCCCATCATCTACGGACTGTTTTTCTGGGATGAGACTTTGTCTGTACTCGAAATAGCAGGGCTGGTACTCTTCATGATCAGCATGCTCTTTGTCAGCAATGCCACCTATTTTGAGGACCAGGCCGTCAAGAAAACAGATGTCAAGTGGCTTGTTTCTGTCTTGCTCTCTTTTGCCTGCAGCGGTTCAACCATGGTCATCTCCAAGCATTTTGCCCGCATCCGGCCAACTGAGACACGGGAATACCTGCTGGTTTACATCATGACCAATATTCTTCTGTCGATCGCCGCATATTGGTTTCTGCGCCGCAAGAGCCCTGCTTCAGCCGGGCGTATGATCCCAAACCGCACCTGGCTGCTGCTCAGCCTGGCCGCCGGCAGCACAATAGCGCTGGCCAATGTGTTGTTCATGCACGCGATCGGGCAGTTTGCTTCAGTCCTTTTCTTTCCGGTCACCCGCGGGCTCAGTATCATCCTGATGCTGGTCGTCAGCTTGTTTTTCAAGGAACGGCTAAGCCGCAAAGCACTGGTCGGTTTCACGCTCAGCACCCTGGCGATCATTCTGCTCAGCATCGGTTAAAGGGGGGCGCAGAACACATCTAAAGGCAAATAAACCGTTTATACTTTGTATGATATCCGTGCTGCCAGGCGATTGACATGAAACAATATCAATGATGATTGCCGGTCTGGTAGCACCACAAGGCCATTTCAGCGATCAACTCCAGTGGAATCGGTTGATCGTAGGGCAATTGCCATGCACCTTTACTCGTCTTGTAACCGGTGAGCTTTTCTGCAAAGTGCTCGATGGCCTTATCTCCGGGATAGATACCGAAATGATTTTTAAAAGCGGCAAAATGGATGATGTTGACGTTGCGCCAGTATGTTGGCATCCGCCATGAGATGCGCTCCTCTGCCTCAGGAAGAGCTGTACGAAGTACATTTCTGACTTGATTCAGAATAGGCTGAACACGTTCCGGTTGTGCGGCGATATAGTCATCAATCGTTTGCGGCGCAGTGCCGCAATAATGATCCTGGTTCTGTTTTTTGAATGAGCGTCCGCATTTCGGGCATTGCCACATGGTAGTCACCTCTTCCTCTCCGTGATTGTCCCATTTATATCATCACCCGGTTGTACAGGGACTGCCTACCTATTTTATCACGAATGTCCTGATGCAAACCGAAGATGCTGCCCGGGGTCCCATCCTTATCATCCACAAGTCATCCACGTTCACAGAAATCCTGTGGTCTATTCACATCGATATAATATTTGTCCTGCAAAACATAACAAGATCTGATAAAATGGGTATAAATTCAAGATCAGAACCATGTTGCTATCATGGATTCATAGTGCAAGTTGTTTATTAACAACGCCAAAACACACTCATTAACGTTGCTTCTATCATCAGGTATGAGGTTTGTATGTCATTCATTATGCTGATAAACCGCTGGATTTCAATCCTCTTTGTTATCTGCTATACATACCAGATACTCTATTTGCTGGTAGCATTGTTGCATCGTCCAGTTCTGCCATTAGTCAGCCGGCATCATCGATATGCAGTCCTGATTGCCGCGCGAAACGAACAGGCAGTTATTGCTCTGCTCATTGAGAGCATCCGCCAACAGACCTATCCCTGTCATCTTGTAGAAATCTATGTGATCGCCGATAACTGCAGCGACCAGACCGCCGAAGTCGCACGCAAGGCTGGAGCACAGGTAATCGAACGATTCAACAAGCAGTTCGTTGGTAAAGGCTACGCCTTGCAGATGTTGTTCAGTGAAGTGCTGCAAAGGACACAAGGGCACCCGTATGATGGCTATTTCGTCTTTGATGCAGACAATTTGCTTGATTCAAATTATATTGAAGCCATGAACCGGGTCTTTGCAGCTGGTCATCCGATTATCACCAGCTATCGGAATTCGAAAAACTATACCAGCAACTGGATATCTGCCGGCTACTCACTCTGGTTCCTGCGCGAGTCGCGTTACCTCAACCAGGCACGTATGCTCCTTGGCATCAGTTGCTGTATATCAGGAACCGGGTTTTTGATCGATCACCAGACTGTTATGGAACATAACGGCTGGAAACACTTCCTTCTGACTGAAGACCTTGAATTTACAGTCGATGTAATTCTGGCCGGCAAGCGGATTGCCTATTGCCCGGATGCTATTCTGTACGATGAACAACCGGTTACCTGGTCACAGTCATGGACCCAACGATTGCGCTGGACGAAGGGTTACATGCAGGTGTTTGCTGCCTATGGCAGCAGTTTACTCGGATGCCTGTTCAAGCGCTGCCGCCTGGCCTGCCTGGATATTATTTTAACAATCATGCCTGCTTTCGTGCTCTCTGCCATCGTTTTATCGATCAACCTGGCTGCCATTCTGATCGGTCTGGTCAGCCAGCACAATATCAGCGCGCTGCTCAGCCAGACCGTAGCGGGTCTTTTGATCGTATACCTGTCTTTGTACGCGGTCGGACTGATCACCACGCTGAGCGAATGGCGCTGGATTCTCGGATCCCCTCTTAAGAAAATCTGGGCAACCGTCACATTCCCCATTTTTATGCTGACCTATATTCCGATTGCACTGACATCGCTGTTTAAAAAAGTGGTGTGGCAACCAACGCCTCACACCTGTGCGGTCACTCTGAGCCAGATCAAGGCTATTAAAGATAAGGCTTCTGGTGCCTGATTTTACCATGTCTTCAAAGGTCATCATGATGACAACTTCATATTCATCATGATTCATTTTGTAATCCTGTTTCTGTCATGGATGCAACGCTGTTTTTAAGTCTGTATGTCAGCTCAGAGCTTCAATAAAATGGTCCATCTGGTCCAGGCAGTCCTGCTCGTGCAATTTGGCTTCCCGGAGCAGCCTGATTTTTGCCGCAGCATCAAGTTTTTTATCGGACACCTTAAGCAGGTTGTCGGCAATGATCTGATAACCGAATCGTATACCATCGGCAAGCGATGCCGTTTCTGGGTATTTGTCCGCCAGTTCGTGGCAATACCGGGCTGCAAATTGTCGGCATTCTGCCCAGACCATACCATTCCACCTGTTGCCATGTCCGTCGCCATGACCTGCTTCAACTGCCGTGATCCAGGTATCAAACGCCCCTGGCCCCGTGTGATATTTCGCTTCACTGCAGGCAGATGCTCTGTCAGCTTGATCGCGTGCAAAGCGTAGACCGGCGATGATCGCTGTCTTTTCGGGAGCAGGCTCGGTTTTATCAAACGTGAAGAAATTGACATGGATTTCCTTGCCGAATTCCTGCCAGCTGGAAAAGGCAAGATGGCCGGGCGGATAATCAATACCTGTCCAGGGTTGGGTTGTGATAAAACCGGTCTCGTCATAGCCGGTGATCAGCTGGTATTCTAAATTGACAAATCCACACAGCTCCCCGCGGTCAAGCCGGCTGATCAAGGACGCTTCTATCTTATTGCGTTCATTCTGTGTGATATTGCTGTCAATGAACTGGCCTTCATCCATCCGGATGCCGGTATTCAATAACGCGTCGTAAAAAGGCTGCCTTTTCCAGCAGTACGGTCCGCTCGCACAGAGGCTATCATGGATGTTGATCATGAAAGCATGTCCGGATAAACCATACAGTTGCGCATCACTGTATGTCAGCCCATAATAATCCGCCACGCCGCGGACGATCCCCATCAAAGTCGCATTGAATGACGGCACCTTAATATCAAGAAACATCGCAGAACACTCCTAGTCGCGTCAGCTGCCGACAGAGATCCTCAACCTGACACAGAGAACCTATTCTCTGTTGGGCAGCAGCATACTGTGGTTTTTCATAAATTAATAATACAACCTGCGTGCAATATTATCCAGACCGATATGACTTGTTTATCGTCATTCCAGCTGGCCGCTTTGCTGCCGGCTGTGCGGGCAGCGAGATCGTCTGTGCTCACGGCCATTCATTACGAGTAAGTACACCCCGGCAGAGCAGAGCATTTTTTGAAGGTCACAAAACAAACCCGGCAACCAGGGCAACAATCACGATCAGGGGTGCGGGTACTTTTTTCGTGAACAGCAAGGCCACTGTAACCAGCACGACAAGGATATTCTCCAGGGTAAATCCGCTCCTTTGCATCAGGATAATGGCAGCCACAGCGATAAGCCCGCCGGCGACGGCGGTGATTCCTTTGAGAGACACTTTTATACCTTTGATCTGCTTTAGATTTTCCCAAAGTGGATAGATAAAATAAATCAACAGGAGTCCCGGCAGAAAGATAGCTATTCCGCCCGCAACCGCGCCTTCCACCTGGGCCAATACACTTCCGCCGCGGGCTGCCATACCGCCGGCATAAGCGCTGAAGCTGAACATCGGCCCCGGCAGTCCCTGTACCAGACCAAAACCAGTCAGGAACTCCTGATTGGTCATATACTGGTTGACTTCGACCAGTTCGCTGTACATCAGGGGCACCACGACCTGCCCTCCGCCGATCACCAGGTAACCATAACGGTAAAAGCTTTCGAAAAGATGAACAATCCTGTTGTCCCATATCAGTGTCAACAGGATGCTCCCGATCGTAAAAGCAGCGAAAGCGATCAAATAGCGCCAGGGCGGACGAATGCTGACACGGTTCCAGAGATCCTTTTCAGTTGTGGTCAGAACACGCACAACTCCGCCCGCAATCAAGACGAGCGGGTAAATCCATGGCGTACGCACAAAGTACGTGACAACAGCCCCTGCAAGCAACAAGATCAAAGTGCCCTTGTCTGTCACAACTTTGCGCCCGATACGAAAAGCTGCAACAACGATGAAACCGACAGCCATCGGTCCGATATAACGCAGACCGTCTTGAGATATGTTCAGTCTGCCAAGAAGCTGGCCTAAGAAAGACAGCAGTGTCATGGCCGTAAGCACAGGCAAAGCCCAGACCAGCATGGTCAGGAGTGCCAGCCAGGGTCCACCCATTTTATGTCCGATGGCGACGATTGTCTGTGTGCTGCTCGGGCCAGGCAGAATTCCTGTTAAGGCAATCAGCTCTGCCAGTTCCTCTTCACTCAGGTATTGCTTTTTAATAACCATCTGGTCGGCAAAAACACCGTAATGCGCTTCAGGTCCGCCATATGCGCCTAAAGAACAAATGAAAACATCTTTCAGGAAAGTGTTCCACCGTATTTTAGCATGACCATCCGCTTGATCCGCTTTCACAGTTGCTCTTCCTTTCTGCATATCAGATCGTGCGTGGCGGCCAACCTGTGAACGTTTCATTTTCATCGGGTCCAAACCGGTCGACCAGATCACGGGCAGTCTGGTCGATCGCCAGGCACCAGGCGACGGTTTGCTCAAGCGGCGGTGTCTGTTTTTCCCAGTCCTGCCAGGCGGCAAACAGCGCGACAAAGGGGG
>JAWSUP010000262.1:0-6306 GCA_033549405.1 Bacillota bacterium
CCGGCACTGCTGCCGGCGCGGCCGACCTGAACATCCACATCAGGCTGCTCTTTGGTCATATACTGCTCAGCAATGTGGGCCATCAGGGGAAAGACTGTTCCGGATCCGTCAACAATGACCTTTCCGCTCAATGTGCTGCTTTGATTGGTCGTCTGACCGTTACTTGCTGTACAGGCTGCAGCCGAAAAGGCTATCACAATGAACAGCGTCAGGGCAAGTGTTTTCTTTAACATTTGTTTTCCTCCTCATTTATCTTCTGTTTCATTCCTTTATTGATTTCATTGTAGTCGCGCTTCGTCTCTTATGTGTTATTGCGATATCAAACGTGTGTAAAATCAAGGTAAAGGAATATGGAACTGGCAGGCAGCCTCAAAAAGACCCACGGTATTGTTTTCCGGTCGGGTGGCTTATAATAGGCTTGGGAAGGTGAGATAAATGCGGCTTGATCGGGTTTTATCCAATTCTGGTTACGGATCGCGCTCTGAAGTCCGGCAGATGGTCCGGAGCGGACGAGTCTCAGTCGCTGGCATCACTGCCAGGGATCCGGGGCAAATACTTTCGCAACAAGAGATGGCGGCCATTCTGCTTGACAGCGAGACCCTGGTTATCCGTCTGCACCGCCACGTAATGCTCAACAAACCCGCAGGACTGATCACCGCAATGGAAGACCCGCATCTGCCGACCATTGCCGATCTCATCCCGGCAGCCTGGAAAAGCAGCGGCGTCACACCGGTCGGCCGGCTCGACCGCGATGCGACCGGCCTGTTATTGCTGACAAATGACGGCACACTCAATCACCGCCTGGCCAGTCCGCGCTGGGGCGTCTGGAAGACATACCGGTTGACCTACAGCGGAACCCCTCTGGGCGACACAGAGCGAGGTCTGTTCGCTGCCGGCCTGATTCTGCCGGATGGCCAGCACTGCCGGTCGGCTATCTTGACACTGCTGCAGGACAATATGGCAGACCTGGCCATTCATGAAGGCAAGTTTCATCAGGTGAAAAATATGATTCAGGGAGTCGGGCGCAAGGTCATCACCTTGCATCGCATGACGTTTGGACCTTTAAAATTGGATGAAACGCTCAATCCTGGCAGCAGCCGCGAACTGACGCAGGCAGAAGCCGACGCGTTGTACAAGGTTGTTCAGCTGGAACAAACATAGACGAAGCTGGTCAATCCGAGAAGGAAAGCAGCAGAGCCATCTGTTAATAGATATGCCCTATATTCTTTACAGACACTTATTGGGCAGCTTTCGCCTTGAGCGCATCTTCGTAGGCCTGCCGGTCGGCGTGCATTTTTTCGAAATCACGGATCCAATACTCAAGAAACCGCTCTGTCTGCTCTGCGTCGTCTGCATTGAAGCCGATGGTCATAACCTGTGTTTTACCATAAAGGCCAACACCTTCAACCAGATGAAGTTCAGAGACATCAAGGCCATAAATCGGCAGTGATGCGTCCTGGTTCATCGCCTCTTCATCTTCCCAGGGTGATTCACCGTCCGGATACTGCTCTTCATAAACATCAATTAAAATTCTGCGCAGGGGTTTAATCTTTGCCATCACATCTTCCGGCAAATCCTGAAGCCGCTCATATAGCTGGTCCAGCTCCATGAATGTGCCCTGGGGTGCATATTGGTCAAAAACACTCTTCTCGCAAGCAAACATCTCTATACTGTCGCCGGCAATCAGTGTCATCATCTTCATGACATAGGCATATTCACTTTCCGGATCTATGTTGGTTGTCGACTCGCCGGTCTCGTCTGTTTCAGAGTCGGCGAATGACAAAGGAATGACTTGGTATTCCACGGTCTCGACGCCATCGATGCTATCACGAATGTAATCCTCGATCCGTTTGTCTGCATCATCTGCTGTGGCGAACTGGCCTGCAACAATCAGCTGGAAATCAGGCGGCTCATTGGTCACGATCGAATAGATCAGGGAACCGATCAGAATTGCGCCGATCAGGAATCCGAGTAAAGGCATCTTGCCATAATGCCACTTATTCTTCCATTCCAATCTGCTTTTGCCAAATACGATCTCTTCCATGCGCGGATCAACCGGTTCAGGCTCGACATAACGGTTGGTCAGAATATCATAGGCGAGGGTGATCTCTTCGAGCTTCTTGACCGTTTCCGGGTCGTTCTGACCACGATAACGCTTGATCAGCATCGTGTAGCGTGTTTCTACCTCGTAGGAATTCGCTTTGGGATCCAGTTCAAGGATTCTGTAGCATTCTGCTTTTGATAACACGATCATCACCTTCCCACAGCCATTCTACCTGACTTTTATGTCAGGAATATGCCTGTTTGTGAATTTCCTGAAAACACTCCGACGCACTGTCTGAGTCGCGCTCCGGCATATTTGCATCCTGTTCCTTTAATGGTAGTCATCCATGTTCAGCGCAAAGGCTTCATGGTCGGAAACAAAAGGACATCGCGGATCGAGGCGGAGTCCGTCAGCAGCATGACCAGCCGATCGATACCCATGCCCAGACCGCCGGTCGGCGGCATACCATATTCCAGGGCCAGGCAAAAATCTTCATCTAGCAGATTGGCTTCTTCGTCGCCGGCTTCCCTCTTTTTAAGCTGGGCGGCAAAGCGGTCGCGCTGGTCAAGGGGGTCATTGAGCTCTGAATAGGCATTGGCATATTCGCGCCCGTCGATGAAAAGCTCGAACCGTTCCGTCAGATCAGGACGGCCTGGCTTTTTCTTGGTCAGTGGTGAAATCTCGATTGGATAATCCGTAATGAAAGTCGGCTGGACCAGGTTTGCTTCGCAAAAGGTTTCAAAAAAAAGATTCATGATGTCACCGCGCAGCATGTCTTTTTTGACACCGGCAATGTGATGCGTTTTAGCCACCTTATGGGCAGTTTCATCATCAGGCACCTGGTCAAAATCCACATCGGCATACTGACGGATGGCCTCGTTCATGGTAAGGCGGTGATACGGCGGTGTCAGATCGATGGTTTTGCCTTGCCAAGAGACAACTGGTTGGCCATGTACGGCCCGGGCGGCAGCCGAGATTAATTGCTCTGTCAGCTGCATCATACCGCGGTAATCCGTATAAGCCTGATACGCTTCAAGCAGGGTGAACTCCGGGTTGTGCTTGATGGACAGGCCTTCGTTGCGGAATTGCCTGCCGATCTCATAGACCCGTTCAAATCCGCCGACGATCAGCCGCTTCAGGTACAGCTCTGGGGCAATGCGCAGGTACAGATCTATGTCGAGCGCGTTGTGATGCGTCACAAACGGTCGCGCCGTGGCGCCTCCGGGAATGACATTCAGCATGGGTGTTTCAACTTCGATGAAATCCTGCCGCTCCAGTTCCTCGCGCAGCGTTCGGATGATCAGGCTGCGCTTTTCAAATGTATCACGGACCTCAGGATTGACGATCAGGTCCAGGTAACGCTGGCGGTAGCGGGTATCCGTATCTTTCAGCCCGTGATATTTTTCTGGAAGCGGGCGCAAAGCCTTCGCCAGCAGCTTGTATGAAGCGGTCTTGACCGATATTTCGCCGCGTTTTGTGCGAAAGACCGTTCCTTCGATCCCGGTCAAGTCGCCGATGTCCAGTTTCTGCCATTCGCCATATGCAACATCTCCCAGCTCATCGATCTTCGTGAACAACTGGATACGGCCTTTACGGTCTGCCAGATCACAGAAGCTGACCTTGCCCATGCCGCGCTTGCTCATCAGGCGGCCGGCCAGGCAGACGGTCTGCCCTTCAAGTTCATCAAAATTCTCGATGATGTCGCGACTATGATGCGTGACAGGCCATGCTACTTCAATAAACGGATCTTGGCCGGCGTCTGACAGGGTGTCAAGCTTGTTCAGGCGAATCTGCATCTGCTCATTGATATCTGCTTCTGTCGGCTGCGCATCATTGGATGCCGGCAAAGCTGTGTCGCGGGATGGATCCGGCTGTTCATTATGCTGCATGGGGTACCTTCTTTCATGTGCAAGCACCGGTGGTGGTTAAGCCATCCGGTGCCTTTTGTTTCTGGTGCTTGTCAGAACCTGTTCGGGTCAGCGTCAGGATGGTTTGGATATTTTAACGATCCGATAGCGCAGAACGCCAGCCGGTGTGCGGACATCCACGATCTGACCTTTTTTCTTACCGATGATCGCTGCGCCAACAGGCGAATCACTGGAAATTTTATTACTGAAGATGTCCTGCTCTTTTGTACCGACGAGTAAGTATTCCACTTCCTCACGGGTCTCTTCATCGCGGATCTTGACGACAGCGCCTAAAGTAACCTTGGTTTTGCTGATTTCATCTTCATCGATAAGTTTGGCATTTTTCAGGATGGATTCGATTTCCATGATGCGCATTTCATTTTCCGCCTGCGCGGTCTTCGCATCATCGTATTCGGAATTCTCTGAAAGATCGCCCAGGGCGCGCGCCTCTTTAAGTCGCTCAGAAATATCTGCTGCGACCGATGTCTTGCGCGTATCGAGTTCTTCTTGCAATTTCTTGATGCCGTCATATGTCATTTCATAAACTTTTTCTGCCATTTGGGTGGCTCCTTTCATGGTTCAAGCGCGATTTTTGTGTTTATGGCCATCAAGGCCGGCGTTCGCTTTCTTTCTGGATCACGTCGTGGGCGCCGCCCTCGACGATGCTGGTTGCCGATACGACAACCATGCGGGCTTTTTCCTGAAGTTCAGGTATGTTAAGTGACCCGCAGGCACACATTGTCGAGCGGATCTTGGTTAGCGTGACATCCAGATTGTCTTTCAATTTTCCGGCATAAGGCACGTAAGAGTCAACCCCTTCTTCAAAAGCCATCTTGCCGGCATCACTGCTGCCCTCGTCATAGCGTTGCCAGTTGCGTGCCCGATTGGAACCTTCTCCCCAGTATTCCTTGACATAGGTGCCGTTAACCAGAAGTCTCCTGGTCGGGCTTTCGTCAAAACGGGCGAAATATCTGCCCAGCATGATAAAGTCGGCGCCCATCGCCAGTGCCAGCGGCATGTGGTAGTCATAGACAATACCGCCATCTGAGCAAATCGGAACATAGATGCCAGTTTCTCTGAACCAGGCATCACGGGCGGCGGCAACAGCCATGACCGCGGATGCCTGGCCGCATCCGATGCCTTTCTGCTCCCTTGTGATACAAATCGATCCGCCGCCTATTCCGACCTTCACGAAATCTGCGCCGGCTGCAGCAAGAAAGCGGAATCCTTCCGCATCGACGACATTTCCAGCGCCAACTGCAATTTTTTCACCATAGGTGCTGCGAATCCAGTCCAGCGTCTCCTTCTGCCAATCAGAAAAACCGTCTGACGAGTCAATGCAGAGGATATCGGCGCCCGCATCGATCAATGCCGGTACGCGGTCGCGGTAGTCGCGGGTATTGATGCCGGCGCCGACAATCAGGCGTTTGTGGTCATCAAGCAGTTCGGTTGGGTTGTCCTTGTGTTCATCGTAATCCTTGCGGAAAACCATGCCGACCAGTTCGTCTTTGTCATTGACAATCGGCAGCTGATTGATCTTGTGATCCCAGATGATATCGTTGGCTTCAGTGAGATTGATGCCTTCACGGGCATAGACCAGATGGTCGAAGGGCGTCATGAATGACTTGACCGGTGTTTCGGGCGGTGTGCGGGTGATCCGGTAATCCCGACTGGTGACGATACCAAGCAGGCGTCCGGTCGCAGTCCCGTCGGCGGTGACAGCAATCGTCGAATGACCAGTGCGCGCTTTGATCGCCATGACATCAGCCAGTGTCGCGTCTGGAGTCACATTGGAATCGCTGGTCACGAAGCCGGCTTTATACTTTTTCACTTTGCGGACCATATCCGCCTGACTTTCAATGGGTTGTGAAGCATATACAAAGGAAAGACCGCCGCTTCGCGCCAGGGCGATGGCCATGCCGGCATCAGAGACGGCCTGCATGACGGCTGATACAAGCGGTATGTTGATGCTCAGTCGACTGCGTTCCTTGCCCTTGCGGAAGCGGACAATTGCGGTTGACAGATCTACCTGTTCCGGAATACAATCCCGGGTCGTCAGATTGGGAACCAGCAGATACTCACTGAACGTCCTTGATTCTTGTTCAAAGATCATGGCCATGGTGATTCACCTCCGTCTGGTCGATGGGCTGCCCTGCCTGCGTTTTTGCAGCTGATAAAAAAGCGAGAAATAGCGGATGTGGTCGGATGGGACGTGATTTGAATTCCGGATGAAACAAGACGCCGACAAACCATGGATGGTCAGACATTTCGACAGCTTCCACCATGCGCCGGTCTGGTGACAGTCCGGACAGGACAAGGCCGCTTTTTCTGAGCACATCCTGATAGGCCATGTTA
>JAWSUP010000263.1:0-6253 GCA_033549405.1 Bacillota bacterium
TGCGCTGGCAGGCCAGTCGCGCAGCTTCGCATTCAATGGCCAAGCGAAATTCCAGGATTTCCACCATGTCGCGGTTTCCCTGGATGTAGACGGGGATGATCGCATCAAAAAGATTGTCCCGGCTTCCGGTGCACACGTAGGTGCCGCTGCCTTGCCGCGAGACAATCAGTCCCAGGCTTTTCAGACGCTCGAGCGCTGACCGGATCGAGATGCGGCTGACGCCGAACTGGTCTTTTAGGGCATGTTCGGCCGGGATTTTGATTCCGGGCGCCCATTCTCCGCTCAGGATCAGGCGTTTCAGCTGTTCGAAAACAGCGTCACCGACATGAATCCGTTCAATCGGCTTGATCGGCATCATTCCTCCTCAGCCACTTTTCGCTCATGACACAATTTAACTTCAAGGCAGTTCCTTAGTTGTCAGTTGTCATACAAATTTGCGGCTGATCTCAGCATAACTGATAACGCCTGTGATGTAAAGAGAAGGACAGTTAATGAACAGTCAAAGACAGAATCACCTAGCTGGCAGACCACGATGGTCAGGCAGTCTGAGTATAATTGTTGTACCTTCATTCTTCCAGCTCTGGATGTCAAGCCCGTATGGCTGCCCGTACTGGATACGCAGCCTTGTGTGCACATTCAGCAGGCCGAGACCGCTGCTGCTGTCGTTTGTCTGCTGCAGGATATTGGTATCACTCAGCAGCTGCTGCTGCAGCTCGGCCAGTTTTTCCGGTTCAAAACCCTGGCCGTTGTCCGTCACCTGAAAATAGACAGCAGCGTCGTTCCGGTATGCCGTTATCCGGATGATCAGATGATCGGCCTGGCTGCTCAGTCCGTGTTCGATTGCATTTTCGACGATGGGCTGGAGCAGCAGAGGTGCGATGGGCATGTCTAGCAGATCAGGATCAATCTCCTTCTCGTACCGGATGATCTTGTTGAAGCGAGTATTCTGGATCAGCAAGTAATTTTCGATATGCTTCAATTCGTCCGCCAGCATTACTTTTTTGCCGGCGCTGCCAAGGCTGTAACGCAAGATGTCGGACAATGCGGTAATCATACTGATCAGGCTGTCAGTCCGGCTGGTTCGGGCACAACCATTGATGGCGTTGAGCGTATTATAGAGAAAATGCGGGTTGATCTGGGCTTGCAGTGCTTTGATTTCAGCCTTCTGAGCGACGATATTCAGGACCAAATTTTTTTCGATGGTATCGCTCAGTTTTTCAGCCATCTCGTTGAGCGCTTCAAATACGCTGTTGAATTCCGAGAGCCTGTTTTGTCCCAGGCGATAGTCGAGTTTACCCTTTTTCACATGGACCGAGAACTTCATGATATCTTTGGCAGAGATCCTGATGTTTTTAGAAAATCCCAGTGTGATGAGGACGGAGATAATGATAAAAAACACAATATAAGCAAACGAAGAATACAGGATGATATAGAGTGGCTGGTAAGTCTCGGCGATACTGGTCAAGACGGTACAAGACCATTTTGTGTCCAGTATGGGGAATTCCTCTACTGTGTATCTGTCTGCAAGTTCAGAGATATGTTTCTGCCGGTCGTAAGCAGATAGTGTGATCAGTTTATTATCAGATGCATAGACAAGCTCCTGAACATTGTTGTGAATCAATATTTCAACACCTCGGTCATCGGGTACAACGTCGAGGAACAGTTCGTTGAACTTATCGACCGGAATCAGCAGAAGGAGCATCCCGATTTTCTGCGAACTGTACGTGTTGATCAGTTTGCGGGAAATACAGACATAATCAGTGCTGATGACGATATCAGCAGTCGTTGCGATCAGGCTTTCGTCGTAATTCAGCGTAAACAGGCGGAGCCGGCCATAGGCAAGCATGGTGTCGGCAAAGAGCTCTGTCTGAACTATGTTTTCAGGTTCGCCTTTAAGGGTCAGCCGATCGGTTATATAGGCACGCCCTGTGTTGTCAAGAAAAATGATTCCGTCAATATTTCCGGACACCCGCGAAATACTGCTCATCAGTTTGTATGGCATGAGTACTTTGTCTTTGGCGTGCGAATAGACAAAGGACTGAGGATTGCTGTACAGAGCATCGCCAATATAATAGCCGGCTTCCGACATGTAAAAAAGCGATGAAATATATTCGATTTCTTTGATATAGGACTCGATTTTATCGTTGACAATATTTGAGATGGTCAGGTTATTCTCATCGATCTGCTTGCGTATGTTATGAACCATTGTAAAAATAATAATCAACAGAACGGAAACAAAGCAAATGAAGACAAGACCATAAGAAACAAATAATCTTGACCGGACCGATTGCGGTTTCAATTTGAATAGCTTGCGCATGCCAGATCAGCTCAGGAATTTTTCCGGTTGCCCGGCATTTATGTTTTTAACATATTCACCTGGCGTCATCCCGGTCTGGCGCTTGAAAATCTTGTAAAAATAATAATGGTCAGGATAACCGCACATGCCAGAGACTTCGTTAACTTTCATACGTCCCTCTCTGAGCAGATGACAAGCATATTGAATCCTCTTATCCGTGATATATTCAACGAGCGTTTTGCCGCAGTGTTGCTTGAATAGCGCACAATAATACGAACGGCCTACTTTTGCCATGTTGGCCAGAAAATCCAGGGAGATATCCCGGGTGAAATTATGGTCGATGTATTCGATGGTCTGGAGCAAATTGCTTTTGCTGTCTGGTTTCCTGCTTTCCTCCAGCGCTTTGGCAATGCCCACCAGCCATAAAATGACTTTTTCGACTAGATGTTCTCGGGTGAAACTGGTCGTTAACAACTTGTCGAGATCAAGCGGGTCAACCGGCAGACTGTGATTTTTGATCATGAGGGAGAATGTGAGTAGAACTTGTTCAATATGATGGCGATAGTCCCAATACGAATGGTATTGCTGAGTGTCAAACAAACGAGTTACCAACGGCACCAAATTGCCGCCGCTTAACAGGCAGGCTTCTTTAACCGCGGTCAGCTGATATTCATACTGGGTTGATGCACTGTAGTAACTGACGATTTCTTGTGGTTCAACATAGGTGTTGACGGTAAGACCTGTATATATGCCAAAATTGCAGGAGATCAAGGCCTCAGCAGCTTTTTCAGGCAGTTGACTCAAACGTGTTGTTGCAGTGCTGATGCCGATCCGTAGTTTTGACAAACGCTGGCAGTCCAGCAGGTTGACGCTATCCATTTGGATCAAATTGAAGGGTTCGGCCATGATAAAATCGATCTGCGATGTATCCTTCCGAAACGCCTCCAATCGCTTGCAGGACTGTGACAGCATATCCTGGATCAGGTGCCAGTGCGGTTCAATGGCCACGTTGTCTGCCATGACAGAAACAATCTGGCAGCTCGATTGCTCAATCATCTTAAGAAAAGAAGTCACGGCAGAATGCAACGACGGATCGATTATATCCAGATTCAGCGATCCGGTTTCGGCCAACTGATCGAATATTTTCCGCTTCTCATGCTGAATGAAACAGTCGGCATGCTTTTTCTCACAGGAAATTTTGTTGCACCGATCAATCGCACGATCGAGCGTTACGCTCAAATCACCCGCTTTGACTGGTTTGAGGATATAATCAATCACCTCTCGTTGAATGGCATGCTGGTAATACTGGATGTCCTGGTAGCCACTGACGATGACAGGGACGATATCCGGATTGATCGTATCTGTGACCTGGTCTATGAGCTCAAACCCGGACATGCGCGGCATTTTAATATCAACAAACAGGATATCCGGCCTGTTCTCCTCAAAAAGCTTCAAAGCCAGTTCGGCATCTGTAAAGGACAGTGTCTTAAAAGGCTGATGATATGACTTGAGCATATCAACCAGGCATTCAGCAGATAACCATTCATCATCGATAACAGCGACTGTGAGCATAACAAAAACTCCTCCCACCACTGTGTTGGTTCAATTCTCTCTTGTTTCATGCCCTGTTTCTCATCATATTGCTAATTAACCAAAATTGTCAAGAAATAAAAATAAGTACTGTATCTTTTGCATATAATACAGGGATTACCATACGATTTTACATTGTTTAGCATTTGGCCGACATTTATGATAGTACTAAACCTTAAGGTATGTCTTGCATCATGTCAGACAACAAGCATTTGTATTTCTTACTGAATCAACAAATAATGAAAGGGAGGAAGACACATGAAAAAAACATCATTGCGTTCGCTTTCCGTCTTGCTGTGCCTGGGAATCCTGTTATTGGCCATAACCGGATGTACAACCGGCGTAACAACGACTGGAACGACGACCGGAACGACAAAAGCGACAACGACAGCACAGACGACCCAGACCACCGGAACCACCAAACCGGCAGAACCGGTCACCATCAGCGCATGGTGCCGCTTCACCCCAAATGCCGCAGCGACAGGCATACAGACATACAGTGATCAACTGGTCTGGAAAGAAATAAAGGATCGGCTCAACATTGATGTTCAGTGGGAACATCCAGGCGATACAGACTATAATGCTGCACTGGGCCTATTGATGGCATCAGGTGATCTGCCTGACTTTATCGGCATTATCAGTCCGACACTGGCTGCCCAGTATGGCACCCAGGGCGCCCTGATTTCATTGCAGGATCTGATCGCCGATGAATGCCCGGAACTGACGCAGCTGATGACCGACATGCCCAAGGTGAAAGGTGAAACGACATCGCCGGACGGCAACATCTACTTTTTCCCGCGCATCCTGAAAGACCCTGAAGTCAAGAATTGGCCCGGATGGATCATCCGCGGCGACTGGCTCGAAGAGATCAATATGGATGCACCGGATAAAATAGAGGATGTCATTCCGGTACTGACAGCCTTGAAAGAAAAAGATCAAGCTCGTTACCCCTATTTCGGCACGCCATTGTACATGATCTGGTGGTATGGAATCGGTGGAAAATTCGGAAACAACTCGACATATTTCGTCGTTGAAAACAACAACCTGGTCTTCGGACCACTGGACGACCGTTACAAAGAAGCAGTTACCTTTATTCATGAATTGTTTGAGAAAGGGCTGATTCATCCCGATTACCTGACGAACAACACCGCCAAAAATGATGAGCTTATGATGCAAGGGATCAGCGGTCTGACATACGGCTCGCATGTCGGCGCACTGGTCAAGTACAATAACATGCTTGAAGCCGGCGATCTTAATCCTGGCTGGATCCCGATGTATCCGCCGCAAAACAGTGCCGGTGAGCGTATGTCCCTTGGTCGCCACAATGACATCGATCCTTCGTGCGGTGCGGCGATAACGGTCAGCAGCAAGTATGCGACCGAAATCGCGCAGATGATGAATTACTTCTACAGTAAAGAAGGACAGATGCTCTTATACTTTGGCGTTGAGGGCGATACCTATGTGGCCGATCCCGGCAACCCGCTAGAATACAAGTACACAGACAAGTGCTTCGAGAACAAGGCCATTGACCTCGCTACCTACTTGAACAATTTTGTGGGCCATATCAGCACGTTCCCGAGTGCGATACCCAAATTTCATCAGCTCAACCTGTATACCCGTCCGGAAGCGCTACAGGCTAACGCCATGGCTGTTGAGACGATGAGCGACAAGAAGTTCCCGAACGTGCCGCTGCTACCAGAAGAGTTGAAGCGGATTCAGGAAATTGATCGCGATATGGCGACATTCATTGAGGAAAACACGCATGGGTTCATCATGGGCAATCTGTCCATTGATGATAAATACGATGATTTCCTGGCCGGCATGAAATCGCTCGGTTCAGATGAATACATTTCCATCTATACGACGGCATATGCGCGCTTCATGGAGGCGACAAAAGTAGGCTGATTAACAGAAACGACGGGAGATCCTGCCTGCAAAAGCAGGATCTCCCCGAACTGTTCATAGAAAATTCATCTGAAGGTGACGGTACAGTATGAAGAAAATGGCACAGAGAAAGCATGATTATGTCAAACGAAACCTGGTCTGGTACCTGTTTCTGGCGCCAACCCTGATCTATTTTCTGTTGTTTCACTATGCGCCGATCTATGGCCTGGTTATCGCTTTCAAGAATTACAGCCCCTTCATCGGCGTCCTTCCAAGTCCCTGGGCAGATAATTTCGGTTTTGAGCATTTCATCAAGTTTTTTCAGTCTATCTATTTCGAACGCCTGATGACCAATACATTCCTGATCAGCTTCTATTCGCTGGTCTTTGGTTTTCCGATTCCGATCATTTTTGCCCTGGCTTTTAATGAATGTGGCTATCGGGTTTAGACAGTAAAGGGTTGCAAAGCACACGAATGTTTGGT
>JAWSUP010000264.1:0-6183 GCA_033549405.1 Bacillota bacterium
ATCGAACAGGCCGCCCGTACGGCACAGTCACACGATTTCATCGAAGCCAGCGAAGCCGGTTTCGACACTGCGATCGCCCAGGGAGGCAGCAATGTTTCAGGCGGTCAAAAGCAGCGCCTGTCCATCGCCAGAGCTCTGGTTCGCAACCCGCAAATCTATATTTTTGATGATTCTTTCTCAGCGCTCGACTACAAGACAGATGCAGCCTTGCGCCGGGCTTTGCACCAGAAAACAAAAGAAGCGACGATCATCATCGTCGCCCAGCGGATTGGAACCATCAGGCATGCAGAGCAGATCATTGTACTCGACGAGGGGCGGATCGTCGGCAGAGGCCGGCATCAAGAACTACTCAGGACCTGCTCTGTTTACAGGGAAATCGCTTCATCACAGCTTTCGGAAAAGGAGCTGGCCTTATGAGTACGGACAAAGGCAAAACAGCAGGCATCAAACAAGCAACAGACAAACCCGGTTTCGGTTCTGGAAACCAGCCAGGCACGCGCCGGCCGCGCGGACCGGGCGGACCGGGTGGACCGGGCGGGCCGGCGATGATACCTGGTGAAAAGCCAAAAAATTTCTCCAGAACTGCCAAACGGCTCCTGTGGACCATGAAACCTTATCATCTAGCGACATTGACTGCCCTGGTTTTTGCTGTCGGCAGTACAGTTTTTGCCATCATCGGGCCAAAAATCCTCGGCAGGGCGACCACCCGTTTGTTTGAAGGCGCTGTTGCCAAGGTCATGAACCAACCCGGAGCCGCCATCGACTTTGACTATATCGGCAGAATTCTAATCTGGCTGGTTATCATATACACGATCAGTGCATTCTTCAACTATGTGCAAGGGTTTATCATGGCAGGCGTCGCCATGAAGGTCAGCTACCAGTTCCGCAAAGATATCGCCACCAAGATCAACCGCCTGCCGCTTGGCCACTTTGATCGCCAATCACACGGCGAGGTGTTATCCCGTGTGACCAACGATGTCGACACAGTCGGCCAAACTCTGAACCAGAGCCTCGGGCAGCTGATATCTTCTGTCGCAACTTTGATCGGTGTGTTGGTTATGATGTTGACCATCAGCTGGGTCATGACCCTGGCTGCCCTTCTCATCGTCCCTGTTTCGACTGTTCTGATCTCATTCGTTGTCAAGCGGTCTCACAAATACTTCTCCCAGCAGCAGGCCGTTCTCGGCCAGGTAAACGGCCATGTCGAAGAAATGTACGGCGGTCATGTCGTCATGAAAGCCTACAGCGGCGAGGCTGCCTCCATTGGCAAATTCAGCCGCCTGAACAAAGAGCTCTACGGTTCAGCCTGGAAGTCACAGTTTCTTTCCGGCATGATGATGCCGATTATGCAATTCATCGGCAATATCGGTTATGTCGTGATCTGCATCCTGGGTGGCTGGCTGGCCATCACCCGGGCCATTTCCGTCGGCGACATCCAGGCGTTCATCCAATACATGCGCTCCTTTACCCATCCGATCGCCCAGGTTGCCGGCGTCGCCAATGTCCTGCAATCGACCATGGCCGCCGCTGAACGCGTCTATGAATTCACAGACGAGGCTGAGGAAATACCAGATCCGACCGAGCCGGCAGACCCGGCCACAATCAGCGGTGCTGTGACGTTTGACCACGTCCATTTCGGCTATTCGCCTGACCTGACGGTCATCAACGATTTTTCAGCCCGGATCGAGCCAGGCCAGAAAGTGGCCATCGTCGGACCGACCGGGGCAGGCAAGACCACAATGGTCAAGCTCCTGATGCGCTTTTACGATGTCGGAAGCGGCGCGATCCTCCTCGATGGCACGGATATCCGCTCTTTCCGGCGCTCTGACTTGCGCGACCAGTTCGGCATGGTCCTGCAGGACACCTGGCTCTTTAATGGCACAATCCGCGACAACATTCGTTATGGCCGACTCGACGCGACAGATGATGAAGTCATTGCCGCAGCCAGGGCTGCCTATGTCGACCATTTCATCCACACATTGCCACACGGTTATGACATGGTTCTCAATGAAGAGGCCAGCAATGTATCGCAGGGACAGAAACAGCTGCTGACCATTGCCAGGGCCATTCTGGCCGATCCACGCATCCTCATTCTCGACGAAGCGACGAGTTCGGTTGACACCAGAACTGAACTACTGATCCAGAAAGCCATGATTGAACTGATGAAAGACCGCACCAGTTTCATCATCGCCCATCGCCTTTCCACCATCCGGGACGCCGACCTCATCCTGGTCATGCGCGACGGTGATATCGTCGAGCAAGGTACCCATGAAGGTCTGCTGACAGCCGGCGGCTTCTACGCAGAACTTTACAACAGCCAGTTCGAAACCGGCATCGTCGCATGATTTCCTAACTTGACCGGTTACCGCGGTCGATCGCGACCGGACCCGTGCGGACAATCTCGAGGATGCCGAACGGGCGCAGCAGATCAATCAGCGCCTGCAGTTTAGCCGGTCCACCTGATATGGCAACTGTCATCGAATTGGTCGCCACGTCGACGATCCTGGCACGGAAAACATTGACGATGTTGATGATGTCGGTTTTCTTTTCATCCGGCGCGTCAACCATGATCAGGCCAAGTTCCATCAAAACCGATTCATCATCATCGATCCGCTTCACCTTGACCAGACTTGTGATCCGGTTGAGACGAGACAGCACGACATCGACCGCTTTCTGGTCACCGTCGAGGATGATCGTCATGCGCGAGATACCGGGTCTTTCGGTGCTGCCGACAGCCAGGCTGCTGATGTTGCAGTTTTCCTCGCCAAAAAGCTGGGTGACATGCCAGAGAACGCCAGCCTTGTCTTCTACCCAGACCGAAAGTATTATTTTGTTTTTTGCCATCAGAATAACCCCCTTGTTTCCGGATCGCCCCTGCTCAGTAATGCCAGAGCGAGCAAGATCGAATAGTATTTGGCTTCACTGCTTTCTGCCCGTGATGTGACGATCAGGGGCACACGGGCACCGGTGATGATGCCGCAGGAACGGGCTTTGCCCAGAAAAACCAATGTTTTGACCATGATGTTGCCGGCTTCTATGTCAGGAACGAGCAGGATATCGGCGTCACCAGCCACGTCACTGACAATGTGCTTACGCCTGGCTGCATCCAGGCTGATCGCATTGTCCATGGCCAGCGGACCGTCGATCAGGCAGTCTTCGATCTGCCCGCGCTGGGCCATTTTAGCCAGGGCAGCTGCATCCAGCGTGCTGGGCATGCTCGGGTTAACGGTTTCAACGGCTGCCAGGGCAGCAACCTTGGGTTTTTGAATGCCCAATGCCCGGGCGACGGCGACTGCATTCCTTATGATCTCGACTTTTTGTTTCAAATCCGGGGCAATATTGATACCGCCATCCGTCACATAAAGCAGCTTGCCGTAACCGGCCATCTCATACAGACCTGTATGACTGAGCAGCCCTGTACTGCGCAGTCCCTTATCCCTTTCCAGGACTGCCCTGAGCAGATCAGCCGTTTGTATGAGCCCCTTCATGACAGCGTCCGCTTCCGCGTTCTGCACCAGTGTGACAGCGATCTGGGCACTCTTTTTATCATCGACTTCCTTGATGATGGTCATGCCAGAGACATCGATGCCCAGATCATCGGCGATCGTGAATATTTTCTCCTTGTCGCCAATAAGGATCGGGCTGGCATAGCCTTTCTGGCTGACCTCATGGACTGATTGCAGAACAGCGCTGTCATGCGCAGCTGCTACAACGATCCGGCCGGGCGGCCTGTCCCGGATAATGTCTTCAATCTCTTCAAAGTGCTGAATCACATAGCCACCTCCTTTTCGTACAGAAAAGCCTTCTCCTGCCCGCGCAGAACCCGCAGGGCCCCTTCGGCCAGTGCCTCCAGTTCCGTTTCACCGGGATACTCCAGAACCGGGCCGAGAAACCGGACGCGATCTTTGATCTGGGCCGTTACAGCCTGGCTGTTTGCCAGCCCGCCTGTCAGGATGATGCCGTCCACCTGCCCACACAGGCAGGCAGCCATGGCGGCGACTGATTTTGCGATCTGATATGCCATAGCTTCCAGCAACAGCGCATAGTCTGGACGGCCTTGCGCCAGAGCTTCAATCTTCTTAACATCCGTCGTTCCGGTATAGGCAAACAAACCGCCGCGCCCAACGAGCATCCTGTGCAGTTTCGGCAGATCACAGCCATGCTCCGCTGCCAGCTCCAGAAGCTGCAATGACGGCAATGTGCCGGTTCGCTCCGGTGAAAAGGGACCTTCTTCAAGGGCATCATTAACATCAATAACCCGCCCTCTTTCATGGGCGGCAATCGATATGCCGCCGCCAAGATGGGCGACGATAAAGTTGCAGGTCTCATAGTCTTTGCCAATGGACAGTGCCGCCCTGCGGGCAACGGCTTTCTGGTTTAGTGCATGAAAGGCGCTGCGCCTCTTGATTAACGGCAGACCGGTAAAGCGGGCAAGATCATTCATCTCATCCACGACGGGCGGGTCGACAATGTAGGCCTTTTTGCCTGATGGCCAGGCCAGGCTGGCTGCGATTTGTGCACCCAGGTTGCAGGCATGTTCGCCATAACGGTTTGTCGATAAATCGTCAAGCATAGCCTGGTTGACCTCATAGGTTCCGCCGGCCACCGGATGCAGGAGGCCGCCGCGACCGATAAAGGCGGAGATGTCTTCCCTTTTGAGGTCCATGCCGGACAGGTCGCTTTTCAGCATATCCTCTGCCACAGAAAGCCTGAATGCCAGCTGCCCCTGGACCCCATCAGCCTGTTGCAGCTCTTCAACTGTGTGCTGGATCACCGCATCGCTGACACAGTGGTCATTCCTGAACAGCCCCATCTTGGTTGATGTCGATCCCGGATTGATCACAAAGAGCCAGTACATGGGCAACACCTTCTTTCTGCCAGGCGATCCGGCAGTCCCTGGATGAATTGGTCAGCGGCTGTTGCTGACTTGAATAATCACGATGTCTTTCTCCAGATCTGCCCGATAATAGACTGTCTTAGCTGTCATTGCTTTCTGCAGCGCAGTTGACAGCATCGTGTCGAGCGTTGCTTTGTCCGGTCTATCCAAGCCATTATACAAGAGCTCCAATTGCCAGGTGCGATCGACACCAAGGTCGATCTGCTTGAGAAACTGCTCGATTGCTTTACGCAATTCAGTCTGGTCTTTGACGACCAGTCCCCTGTCACGGTAATAAAATGCACCATCATCCGGACATGGTAAAAATTGAGCCGCATCCCACTGGTGCGTAAGGCTGAAAACCGCGTCCGACCGGAACAGGTGCACATGGCGGACCGGGTGATCGGCGCCGCCGTCAGGTGTCGGGTCATCGTGCGTGACGTCGACATGGTAGGCTATACCGTCCAGAATGACCTGGTTCCAGGCATGGCCGATGCCGTCTGATGTACCGGTGACAATCTGGACATCGATACCCAGTTCCTGCCCGATCAGCTGGAAAGACTGGGCATAGCCCTGGCAGAGGGTGACTTGCTGTAAAAGAGCGCTTCCGGCATGGTTGTTGCCCTGGTCGCCGGTCGGATCATAAGCAATGTGCCCGATAAGCCAGTCATGTATCAGGATCAGCTGCTCACGCGGCCGGTTCGTCTCAGCCCGGATCTGATCGGCTAAAGCAGATACGGCAGCATCAACGGCTTGTGTCATGGCGTGCAGCTCTTCATCGTCCAGATTATCCGTACTTGACCAGTAAGCCGGTTCTATGCGTAATCCGGCCACTTCGCTGTCGCCGCCGCGCAAGACCGAGTAATAGACCTGGAATGAGCCATTCAAGTAGAAAAACCGGGGGTGGTTTAAATAGACATCGGTATACAGATCGTAGATGCGATCGATCGCCTCCTGCACCTGGTTTTCGCGAACCACCCAGTAAGTGAAGGCAGCATCAAGGATGATACTACGCTCGAGGTTGTCAAGTCCTTCCAGCAGCAATGATGTGATTTGATCGTCAAAATCAGGGGTCGGTTCCGAAAAATCAAGTGTGCGATCTTCTGCCGATGTCGTTGTCCGGGCTGCGGTCGTCGCGCGGGTATACCCCTGCGTGACGGTCGGTTTACTGTTTGGTCCTGCACTCGTTGTCTGGACAGTCATTTCGCTTGAAGTTTCCAGTCTCGGCCAGGTCCAGGCTGGACCGAACAGACGGTCGCGCAGTTCGCCGGAACAGCCGGTCAGACTAAATACGGCAAGGATCAGAA
>JAWSUP010000265.1:0-4263 GCA_033549405.1 Bacillota bacterium
CTGATCGTGTCGTCATGCAGCCAGCGCTCTGCTGGTTCCGGAAAAAACTTTGGATAGCCTGGTCAGGATATGATGCCGCAACATATAAAATGGCCATCTACCTGCTGCAATTCACCGCCGATAAAGCCGGAACAGCGGCAAAAGTGGTCAGCGGCAGCTTCAATGCCTTCCGGCCATCATTGACGGCAGGGCAGGACCAGGTCCTGGTCTGCTGTGATGTCGGCCATGACGGTGTTTATGAGATTGCCTTGCTTCTGGTCGATGAACAGGGCATAAAAAGCGAGCTGAGTACGCTCGGACAAGCCCATGAAAGATGGATGAACCCGTCGTCGGCTTACGGGCTGGATGGCGCATTTCACCTGGCGTTTACAGTCATCCGGGATGTCGTGGATGACCGGTACGATATTGTCGATCATGAAGTCGGCGCGGCCTATGCCCGGATTGAAGGAAGCAAGATCAGACTTGTTCCGGATGCTGCAATCGGTGACGGGGTTTTGGCTGCCAGAATGTGGGAAGGGCTACTGGGAAAGGATGTCTATGTGCCCTATTTTGGTACCAGAAGGAAAGTTATTCCGGTGGTGCTGCCGGATGGGCAAATTTGGCTGGCCTGGGAATTCAGGTATGAAAAGAATATGACTCAAAGCGGAGGTAACCCGGCTAATACAAAACAGCCCAGTCACCAACATTATGGCTGGCTGGCCGGGAAACAGCTGCTGGGCGAGACATGGATGGAAACCCGGATTCTCCATGAAGGCGGGACACTCTATAATATTGTGGCCGGACAAAAGCAAAACGTTATCCTGGTGTCCTGTATCAGGCAGTTTGACGTTGCGGCCATACCGGAAATCTGCTCTGATCTGGTCGATCCTTTGGAAGCAAGATTGTCGCCTGCCGGGCATCCAGAGGACTGGAACCGCTGGAAGCCTTTCATTGAAGACCGAATCTCCAGGGAGCGGTTCAGTGCGTCTATCAATGGAGAAATTTACAATCTGTACTGGGCAGATACGCATACTCATTCATCGTTAAGTCCTGACGCTGAAGGCGAACCGGATGAGCATCTGCTGTTCGGACGTGACATAGCCGGCCTGGATGCCATGGCCATCGTGGACAACGACTATTATCCGCATAAGGCACTGACCGAATACGAATGGTGTGTTCACAAAGAGCTGTCGCTGCTCTACACGGAAAATGGAAAGTATGTCGTGTTACCCGGCTTTGAGTATACTTTTCATGACCAGAAGATAAATCCGGATTTCAACCACAGATATGTTTTATATCCGACAGGATCGGGAGAATTGTACAGGCGGATCGATACGGGTTCACGGACGGTCGCAGAGCTGGCGGTCAAGCTGGAAGGCACTGAAGGCTTGATGTTTGCCCACCACCCCTCCTGGGTTCTGACCGGCAGTGACCGGGACAGGAATGTTGAGGTTTGTTCGTCCTGGCGGGTCTGCATTGAAGAGAAAGACTTTGTGGTGAACAGACTGAATGCCGGCGATCAATTCAGCTTTATCGGCTCCAGCGATACCCATCGGGCGGTGCCCGGGCTGGGCGGCGCACTGACCGGGATA
Organism: Bacillota bacterium; assembly: GCA_033549405.1. Lineage (GTDB taxonomy): Bacteria > Bacillota > Clostridia > Saccharofermentanales > UBA5734 > JAAYBY01. The sequence continues at coordinate 1,572 of JAWSUP010000265.1, forward strand.
TATGCCAAAGAACTGACAGCAGAAGCCTTGATAGATGCATACAGGAATCACCGGACGATTGCGACTCAAGGCAGCCGGATCGCGATCGATTTTTCCGTCAACGGTCTATTTATCGGCGAAGAAGGTCAGGTCACGGGGGCACCGGCGATCCGAATCCAGATCTCGGGCGATACTGAACTGGAATTTGTTGAGATCATTCGCGACGGCAAAGCCATCAAAAAACTGGCAGGCGATGGTCCAAGCATGATGCATGAGTTCCGCGATCAAATGGCGATGCCCGGAAGGCATTATTACTTTGTCCGGGTCAAAGCGGTTGGCGACCCGTCCTATAACGAACCGGACAGCGATCACGCCCAATATAATGTCTTCATTGGTGATAGGGGCATTTATCGATTCAATTTCGCCAGAGCCAGAGGGCCTTTCGCCTGGTCAAGCCCGATCTGGATTATAGTTGACGGATCAGGCGATTGTGCATCAAATGGGCGATAAGCTTCTTATTCGCCATTATCCGTCACAGTAAGGCGGACTATCTTGGGTTCTGCTGGCAGGAGGGGTGTTTGCAGGGACCCTTCTGATATCGCAAGTTTTTCCCAGGTGCCGTCTGGCGCAATCATCTCTGCATCCGTGATGGCGTAAGGCGATGATACCGGCAGCACATCCAGCGGATCATGTCCCAGGTTGATAAATGCGAGTAGATACCGGCCGTCGGCATAACGTCGCATTTTGAGATAGATCTCTGCATCACCCGGGTAATGGAAAGCGACAGGCTGGCCACAAATGTAATCAAGCAAACCCAGCAGTTCCTCTTTCCTTACTTCATCGTAAAAGCCAAAAGACGAAAGCTTGTTATTAAGCCCAAAGCTGGCTGAAAGCACGGCAATTCTACCACCGGCAGCATTTTCATATTGTGTTGCGGCCGGTCCGATCTCTGAGAATATCTCACTGACCCCTGATTTGCGATGCAGCAAGGTCGCATGGATCCTGGTTTCCTGATTAAGCGGTTTTAGTGCTGTATAAGTGACATCCGGCGTCAGTATCCGCTTTCCCCACCGCTCGACAGATACCTGCGGTCCCTGCCAGGCCTCGGCAGCGACACCGATATCTGCGGAAAAACCACGCCGGCAGAGCTTTTCTGCGGCCCGTCCTTCCAGCAGCAGGCCATGCTTCATGAATTGTTGCAGATCTGCGTCAGGAAACAAGTCAACATCCTCACCTGTCAGCATGGCAGGAAGGTTTGGCATCCTTGCATAGTTGCACGGCAGGCCAAGCACGCCCAGCAGGGCGCCCCAGGTCTTCTCCGAACCGCCTCTGCTGCCATGATCCGGCGCAGCATTGAAAAATGAAACTGACGGTAAAACAGCAGCAGCATATCCGGCAGGCTCACTCTCCTGTACAGCGTTGAAAAGCGTCTCATAGAAGAGATGGTACTTGGTGAAGATGGCGCGATAGGCAGTTCCGCTGGCTGGCTGGTTTGATCGCGTGCGCGTGATCCAATGTTTGGCACCGTGGCAGCCTTCAAGAATGGAACCGGTGTAATGGGCATGCATCAAGGCTGCAGCTGTGCTATAGCGGTTCTGAGGACAAGTGTCCGTTTCGGCGAGAATGGTGATATCCGGATCAAGGCCGGCAACCTGGGCTGCACCATGGTACATCCTGACAGGGAACGTGCGCATTTCGGGGCTCAGGTATCGTGCGTTGTTGATACGGACAATACGGGGATTGTTCTTTCCGGCAAGCCGTCCTGCTATCGGGCCGGCATGGCGGATATCGCCGTAACACGCACAGAAACTGCCAGGCATTGCCGGATCGATCTCATCCATCGCACCGCGGATGACACCGGCAAGGTGCATCAGGGAATCCAGAAGAACATCGTCATAAATGCGAGCTGTTTTGCTGTCCGTCCGCAGCGATTCAATCAGGCTTTCACGAGTCACCACCCTGCCCAGGCGTCTGCCGGTTTCGGCAAGATGGAGCGGGCAGAAACATCCGTTACGGCCTGTCAACAGGCGATAATCATCATCGATCATGATGAAGGCCGGCTGCAGTGACGCAAGGTGTCGGATTGTTGCCCGGATATAGTCTTGAAATGCCATATCGAGAGGGCACATCTGGTATGCAGGACTGCCATCGGGACGCACAATCTTCTGATAAGGTGCGGGCTCGTCCGGCACATAGCCGTGTCCAATCGTCGCCTGTGCCAGAATTCCGAGACGGGAAAGGTCACCTTTGTAGACATTGCGGAATGCAACATAATGATCGCCAAGAATCTTTGCTTTATTTTCAGGTGGATTTCCTTCCGGTACAAGTGTCATCATACAGGCGATATCGGTACAGACACCGGTGTTGATCAGCTTTTCCGCATCAGCGGCAAGTTCGGACTCGTGGCCGGGAAGCAATGGCATGACATGCAGTGTTTTCAATGATTTCATGATGAATCTCCTCGCTCAGACCAATGATATGATAACTGATGCTTCGCTAAAATAAATACCCATATTCCACAGAATCGACCTTGAGTCATCCGAATGAGTGCTTTCCTTGTTGTTATTGTTCCAGTCAATCTTATTGGCCACCATTTTTCACCTTCATTAAACAGCTCAATTGCTTTTCCGTCAATATTGCATTGACCTGATTCTGTCTTTTCTGCCATAAGTATCAACATCATTCATCTAAAAGTCTATTTCGACAATAAATG
>JAWSUP010000265.1:4273-6145 GCA_033549405.1 Bacillota bacterium
CGAGAATAACGCAAGCAAAAAAAGCTTGCATATCGATCTGGTTATACCGTAGAATATGGAGACCACACCGCTCGTCATTCATTCGCACCTATGACGCAGGAGGTCACCATGGATCAGATTGTTGAACAAATCATTAACATCCAGATGCTCAATCAACTCTTTTTAACGCTTTTACTGGTCATACCCATTGTCCTCATTGCCAGGACGGTTGTTGCCGGTAGCCGCTATTCACCCATTCTGATCATTGTCATTTTTGGCCTGAGCATGGGTTTAGCATTGGTCAGGGGCAATGTAGCATCCCCCGGCTTACCCGAACTGCCGATCGTCGTTCTCCTGAGCAAGGTCACAATCACGGCCCTGATCGCTTCGTTTTTTGTCGGAGGCCAGGAACTGCGACGAATTCTTACTCGCCAGCCACTTGTCGGCGATGACCTGGTTATTCCATCAGACGAAGAAGTCGTCCTGGGTACCAAACGTACGCAATTTGTTTTCATCGTCAGAGCTTTTTTCATCCTGCTGGGCATTGAAGGTTTGAAGCGATTGCTGCTTGGTGTATCAGGCACGGATCAACTGGGCAAATTTTACCCGATTGTAGCCTATATCGGCATTGCTGGCGCCATCATCCTGATCGATTACAAAGCGACAGTCAAGAACCGGCCGCACTACTTGCGCAAAGGGGTTATCGAAATCGTCGGCATCACTGCAGTTCTAATGCTGTCCACTTTCATTGCGGAATGGATCAAACCCGTGATCGGGTTGCCGCAGATTTTCTTTGCCATGATTATTTCTGCAAGCCTGGGCGCGCTGTTTTTTAGTTGGAGATTTGGCCCGACGTTGCGCGCGCTGCTTTTTGCCGGTATTCCGGTAGTGCTGGCAGCCAACTTCATTGTCGGCGGTTCACAGATTCTTGACGCGTTCCAACTAACCGGCATGCGTCCGGTTATGGCTTTCGGCCTTTTCGGTCAACTGTTCTGGATGTTCGGCGGCCTGACGTTGCTGATCCTGTTCGGCAGAGCCAATCATGTTCGTAACCTGGCGCCAGGCATGGCTGGCTCACTGTCTCACTCCGGCCTGACAGGTGCCTGCACGGCAGGCGATCTTGGACCAGAGGCAGCGCTCCGCGCGCCGATCATGATCAATATCCCGTTTTTCGGACATATTTTTGTTTTTTCAATTTTGGCCGCCAGCGCATCCCGTGGCGAGCTTTATGCCGGCTTTGCCAGTGCGTTGGTAATCACGGGTGTAGCCTTGACGATATACTCATTGTTGAAATTCCGAAAGAGCCAGGGTATTGAAGGCAGAGAAGTCAATGCATTAATGTTATTTTCCTTTGGCTTCCAGATCACAGCGGTTTTCGGCAGTTTTCTGCTCTTATGGCTTAGCGGCATGTCGATTAATGATTCAGCCATGGCAACCTCCTCGGCCATCTCGCATTTTGGTCTGTTTGCCACTGTTCAGGGCGGCATGTTCGGCCCTCAGGCCGCTGTGATGATTCCATTTATCTTTGCGATGCCATTTTTGATCCATCCATTTGTCTTTGGCATATTTGGCAAAGCGGTTTCGTCAGACGGAAAAATGCCAGCCAAGATCGTTTATCTTCTGGCCGGTTTTGGGGTGGCCGGTGTTCTGTATGCCCTGTTTCTGGCTTGATGGGATCAGGCAGAGAAAGACACGGCAATCTTGCTTATGTCAAAATTCTGCAACAAAGTTAATGTCTATGCCATTATTATGGCATATCCGTTGCCCAAATATTCTGAAAACCAGGGACTTGCTGATGACAATATAAGCCTTGAGTTTGTAATGGTTCGGATTGGTCGGGTATCAATAGAATAGTACAGCTTATGAAGCGTTATCAATGAAAAAGCCTGATAC
>JAWSUP010000266.1:0-6143 GCA_033549405.1 Bacillota bacterium
AATGCCTGCCATATATGGCACGGGGCGGTCGCTGGGTCATGATTGCAACCCTGGCCGGCGATCTGACAAATATCAATCTGAGAACAGTTTTCATGCGCGGCATACGTCTGATCGGCAGTACACTGCGCAGCCGAACACCACAATTCAAGGCAGATCTCCTGGCCGAACTGGTCCGGACAGTGTGGCCGAAAGTTACCTCAGGTGAAGTGCGGCCAACGATCTATCGCGTCTTGCCAATCACCCAGGCTGCAGAAGCACACGCGATCCTCGAACGCGGGGAAAATATCGGCAAAGTTGTTCTGACGGTTTAATGAGACTGTCACGGATGCAGATTTCAACAATGACGAGACAATGAACCCATTTTCTCGTCATTATTGCTACTAGTAATGGTTGGTGAATCTCTTTCCCAAGAGAACTTTCGGTTTCGACGGCGTACTCCCCTGTTGACAGGTCTCATTGCGGCCAGATCTGGTGTCTGTTAGAATGGGAAAATAAGTGTTCAATACTGATCCGGTTCTGACAAGCAGACTGGCGAGACAGACAGGCAGGAGGTCCGACATGACGAACCATGATACCGGCACGAGTGCTTTCAGGGACGCGCTTGAGCGCATGGACAAGCCGCTTTGTGTCAGGCTTGCCGTGCAGATGCTACAGTCAAAAGAACAAGATATTGTCGGCCTGTATACGCAGGTTCTGGCGCCGACCCTGAACAACATGACCGATTCTTCAGAAAACCAGCCGGCTTCGATCTGGCGCGAACACATCCGCAGTTCAATTATCCGAACGATTATCGAGTGTTGCTACCCGTATGTTCTGACTGAAGCGGAGGAAAAGGGAACGCTTACCGTTAAGGGAAAAGTGGTGATCGTCTCACCGACCGATGAATACCATGAGCTGGGCGCCCGCATGGGCAGCGACTTTTTTCATTTATGCGGTTATGAAACGATCTTTGTCGGCAGCAACACGCCCAGAGCAGAAATGCTCAAGGGTCTTGAGCTGGAAAACCCGGATTATGTCGTTATCAACGCAGTCAATTTTTATAATGTGTTCAAAGTCCAGAAGATTGTTGCCGAAATAAAAGCGGCAATGCCTGGTCTGAATATCCTTGCCAGCGGATATGCTTTTCGACAGGATCCGAATTTGTACCATAAAATTGGTGCGATATCTGTCATCCGGACAATTGATGATATTCTGGCATTGGAGGGCGCGCAGTCATGAGTGTATCGATTAAGATTGCTGTTCGCTTTCTCAAATCCAGCAAAGGCCAGACGATCCTGATCGCCTTGGGCATTGCCATTGGCATTTCCGTACAAATATTCATCGGGTCACTGATCCAGGGGTTGCAGAAAAGTCTGGTTGAGTCGACGATTGGTAACGCTTCTCAGATCACCGTGCTTAGCAAGTCAGATGACAAACTGATCGGCAATTATGATCAGGTGATCGATTCGATTCGTCAGGCTGATGACCGGATTGTCCGTGTCTCGCCAGTACTGGACCAACCAGGACTGGCCATTGATGGTGATCGGACCGAATCCATTCTTATCCGTGGTTTCGACTTCGCCGAAGCAGACCGGATCTATGCCATATCAGATCGGCTGATATCAGGCCGTCTCCCGTCTTCCGTCGATGAAGTCGTCATCGGCAAAGGACTGCAGGAAGTGTGGCAGATCCAATCTGGCGACACCATCGAAATTACGGTAACCGGCGGACTGCGCCTGACTTATACGGTGAGCGGAGTCTTTGATTTGCAGGTGCAGGCGATCAACAAAAGCTGGTTTTTAACAACCTTGGCATCTGCCCAGGAACGACTGGACAAAGCAGGAGGCATCACGTCCATCGAAATGCAGTTGGACAGTAGTCAAGCGTTCCTGGCCGATGAGATCGCAGACAGTCTCCAGGCGCTCCCTGTCATGGATGACCTGTCCGTCACCAACTGGAAAGCACAGAATGAACAGCTTCTCTCTGGGTTAAACGGACAAAGCGTATCCAGCACCATGATCCAGGTCTTTGTCGTCATATCAGTTGTTCTGGGCATTGCAAGTGTCTTGGCCATATCTGTCCTGCAAAAATCGCGCCAAATCGGCATACTCAAGGCCATGGGCATCAAAAATCGCCAGGCCAGCCTGATTTTTCTCTACCAGGGCTTGATCCTCGGTATCCTCGGCGGTCTCGCCGGTGTGCTGCTCGGTTTCGGTTTAGCCTACAGCTTCACGGTCTTTGCCAGAAACCCTGATGGGACGCCAGTCGTCGCCTTACTGATCGATCCGGCCTTTTTTGCCCTGTCATTCTGTATCGCTGTCGTCGCTTCATCGCTGGCCTCGCTGATACCCGCCCGAAAGTCAGCCCGACTGGATCCGATTGAGGTGATAAGAAATGGATAATGCCATTGAACTGAGCGGCATCAATAAAATCTATGGCACTCAGATCCAGACCCAGGTGCTGTTTGACATCAATTTGAGTTTCCCCGAGCAATCCTTCAATGCCATCATCGGGCAATCCGGCAGCGGTAAGTCAACACTGCTCAACATCATGGGTACGCTGGACCGGCCTACTTCAGGAGCCGTTTCAATCGGGGGGCGCCGCACAGACAGCATGACACGCAATCAGCTGGCTGTTTTGCGCAATGAAACGATTGGATTCATCTTTCAGTTTCACTATCTCCTGCCTGAATTTACAGCACTGGAAAATGTCCTGATGCCTTTCCTGATAAAAAATAACCGGCCGACGAAAGCAATTCGTGAACGCGCCGAAGAGCTGATGGACTTGGTGGGGCTTACGAAAGTCATGAACAACAAGGCGCCCAATATGTCCGGCGGACAGCAGCAGCGGACAGCGATCGCCCGCTCCCTGATCATGAACCCAAAGATGATTCTGGCAGATGAGCCGACCGGCAACCTTGATTCAGATACAACAGAGGTGATCTACGATATCATGAGAAAGATCAACAGCCAGTTCCGCACAACGTTCATCATCATCACACATGACCGCAAAATTGCTGAAAAAACGGACAGGATTGTCGAAATCAAAGACGGCCGCATCAGCCTCGATGTGGCCAGAGCCGCTTATTAAGAGGCTGTTATGAAGCTAAGGCATGGAGGTGGAGGTGTCTTATGATTAAAGAACTCAATCATATTGGTGTCAGGGCAGCCGATATCGATAACGCGCTTCGTTTTTATGTCGATGTGCTGGACGGAACGATTATCAGAAATGGCGGATCTGCAGATGGAAAAAGCCGCTTCATCTATGTGCAGCTGTGCGATGGAGTCATAGAGCTTCTGGGCAGCAAACCCGGTGAAACCAATTTTGGACTGCAGCATGTAGCATTTCTCGTCGATTGCGATTTGCAGGCGGCATATCAAACTATATTGGCACAGGGTCTCGTTTTCACTGTTCCGCCCAGACCTGCCGCATCGGGCAACGGTGTCCTCGCTTTTTTCCATGAACCTGGTGGAGCCACCTTTGAGCTGATCCAGCGCGAAGAAGACATCCGCATCCCCGGATTGAGAAACAAATATCTGCTGGATTTCGCCTTCAGCACCATCAGCGTGACCGGCAACGCATTTGACCGGTGTTCTGATTTCTATCGCAACACAATGGATTTTGTTGCCGGCAACACAATTAAAACAGCCGGGCTTAAGACTCGCTATTTCAGTCACGGCCCTGATACGATCGAGCTTGTCGCCACATCAGATTCAACCCCATTAGCCCAGCCGTTGACCCACCTGACTATCCGTGTTGCAGATTGTCTTGTCATGCGCGACCATCTTCTGGCACAGGGTATAGCCTGTCCGATGCCCGAGGCTGACGCAGCCGATGCGTATCAGATCATGAAAATCGCGGGACCTGATGGTGTTGCCATCCATTTTATTGACCAGCCGAAGTAGATTTCCAGGAGGCAGCAAATGATTCGGAAGTACAAAAGCCATGAAGGTGGCAAGCTAATTCTGGATACTTATGACCTTTTACTGAAAACCTGGGGGGTTCCTGTTCAGGAGGAAGATATCGAGACGACGTTCGGCCGGACACATATGATCGTGGCCGGCGATCCGATGGCAGATCCCCTGCTGCTGTTCCACGGTGTCGGTGATGATTCGGCATTTATGTGGCGTTACAACGCACAAACACTGGCGCGGCACTTTCAGATCATCGCGGTTGACACCATCGGCGGACCCGGTAAGAGCGAACCGAATCAGCGTTATTTCACCGATTTTGAGCAAACGCGCTGGATTGATGACATTCTGGTTGCCAAAGGATACGAAAAGGTTCACCTCGCAGGTGTTTCCAACGGGGCTTACCTGGTACAGCGCTACACCGCCAGGCGGCCGCAGAACGTGGGCAAAGCTGTCTGCATGGCTGGCAGCATTGCCGTGAAAGGCCAAAAAGCTCCATTACTTAAAATGATGAAACTATTCCTGCCTGAAGCGCTCTTTCCGACAGAAAAAAACATGAAGAAACTGGTCGCGAAGCTGACCTATAGTCCTGAAGCACTGATTTCTGATCAGCTGAACATGCAACATTGGCTGGCTCTGCTGAAATACTTCAACAACCGTTGCATGATGGCACATAAAATAGAAGGCTTTGACGATGATGAGATTGCCATCATCCGGGGAAAAGCCAGGTTCCTGATCGGCTCATCTGATCGTCTGGCTTACAGCCCTGAGTCGCTCGCCCTTCTGGACCGGTATCAGCTCAGTTACCGTATTGTCGAGCAGGCCGGACATGCCATTAATCACGAACAGCCGGATGTCATTCACCAGGAAATAATCGATCACTTGATTGGCCAATAAATCAGTCAGGTAACATCACTTCAGGAAAAGCTCATTCAATCTTACCTCCAGACCTGGAAAGCAGACTGATTGAATGACCGAGTCGCCGGCAAAAACCAGATAATCAGCGATATCTTGATTGGCAAAGATATATTGACAGATGGTTTTTCCTTCCGGATCGATCGTCCAGTATTCCCTGACACCGGTTTGCAGGTATAACTCAGTTTTTTTGACTAAGTCCTTGCTCAGAGTTGCCGGTGACAGTACTTCGACGATCAGGGTCGGTACCCCACTGTATTTGCCATCTGCGCCGATCTTCTCCGGATCACAGATCACCAGAAGGTCCGGCTGAACGACGTTGATATTGGTTTCGCCCTTGATCAGTGTCACATCAAATGGAGCAAACAATGGCTGGCAGTCTTTCTCATTGAACCAGTTGCTTAATATGACATAAAGCTTGCCCAGAACATACTGATGCGCATAAGCAGTTGCGGTCAGCGGGTAGATCTCGCCGTCGATCAGTTCATATCGTTCATCGCTTTTTTCCATCAACTCCAGATAGTCCTTGTAAGAGACCGGACCTGTCTCTGTCTGGTATTCTGTTTCGCTTTCACCAAAACGCAGTTCTTCAGAGCATGGCACAATACTGGCCACTGCTTTCCCGTTTTTGACAATGGTCACCGGTTCATTGTCCATGGCCAACCTGAGATACTTGCCAAAGCTGTTCTGCAGATCAGTTGATGTTACGCGCATGACAATCTCCTTCACAATTTGATTTTCAGATAAACAAGTCCTTCAGCGTAACTGTGAGGCCAGGAAAGCAGGTTGACTGAAGGACCGAGTCGCTGACATACTTCATTTGTGTTGTTATGTTCTGGTCAGCAAAAGCATATTGATGTGCTGTTTGCTGATCCGGATCGATCAGCCAGTATTCCCGGACGCCCGTCTGCTGGTATAGATTCCGTTTTTTTGTCATGTCCTTGTTCCGGGTCGATGGTGACAGGACTTCAACAACCATGGCCGGCACCCCTCTATATTTGCCGTCTGCATCAATTTTCTCAGTATCACAGATCACCAGGATATCCGGCTGAACAACGTTGATGTTTGTTTCGCTTTTGATCAGCGTCACATCAAATGGAGCAAATAACGGCCTGCAGCTTTTGCCTTTGAACCAGCTATAAAATGTGCCGAACAATTCACTCAAGCTGGACTGATGGGCATAGGCAGGTGACGCCAGCAGGTAGAGTTCTCCGTCGATCAGCTCAAATCGCTCTTCGCTTTTTTCAGTCAGTTCGAGATAGGCCTGATAAGAGACGTAGCCTGGCTCTGTCTGGTAGGCTGCTTCGCCTTCTCCCAGGTGCAGCTCATCTGAGCAAG
>JAWSUP010000267.1:0-6141 GCA_033549405.1 Bacillota bacterium
GCCATCGCTTACCCCCAGGCCAAGAAACTGCACCAGATGGGAGCCCAGGTCGACATCATCGCCGGCTTTCGCAATAAGGACCTGATTATTCTGGAAGACGAAATGCGCGCTGCCAGCAGCCGGCTTTTCATCACAACCGACGACGGCTCCAACGGCCGCAAGGGGTTTGTAACCGACATGCTGAAAACGCTCCTTGGTGAAGGCAGCCAGTACGATCTGGTCATCGCCATCGGTCCTTTAATCATGATGAAATTTGTCAGCAACCTGACGCGCCCCTATGGCATCAAGACGATCGTCAGCATGAATCCGGTCATGGTTGACGGAACCGGTATGTGCGGCGGCTGTCGCGTGACGGTCGGCGGTGAAACGAAGTTTGCCTGCGTTGACGGACCTGACTTTGACGGGCACCTCGTCGATTTTGATGAAGCGATGCGCCGGCAGCAGATTTACAAAAATGACGAAAAAGCCAGCGATGATGCCCATATATGCCGTCTGACCGGAGAGGAGCACCGACATGCCTGACCTGTCCCCCCAGAAAGTACCGATGCCGGAACAGGATCCGGCTGTACGTAACAAGAATTTCCGCGAAGTGGCCCAGGGCTATACACCGGAAATGGCCATGAAAGAAGCGCAGCGTTGCCTGCAGTGCCGTCACAAGCCCTGCATCGCAGGTTGCCCGGTCAATGTGGAGATTCCCGGTTTCATCGCTCTCGTGGCTGCCGGTGAATTCGATGCGGCCTACGACCTGATCACGGCGACGAACAGCCTGCCGGCGATCTGCGGCCGCGTCTGCCCGCAGGAGACGCAGTGCGAGCAGTTGTGCATCAGAGGTAAGAAGGGCGAACCAGTAGCCATCGGCCGGCTTGAGCGGTTTGTCGCCGATTGGGCCATGGCCAACCGTCCGTTTAAAGCAGAACCGGCAGAACCTAAAAACAGAAAAGTGGCCGTGATCGGTTCAGGCCCGGCAGGGCTTTCCTGTGCAGGCGACCTGGCGAAAAGAGGCTATGAAGTCACCATCTTCGAGGCATTTCATGTGCCCGGCGGTGTCCTGATGTACGGTATCCCCGAGTTCCGTCTCCCGAAAGCCCTGGTTCAGGAAGAAATTGATCACCTGCGCCAGATGGGCGTGGAAATCCTGACCAATCAGGTGATCGGCAAGCTCTATACACTCGATGACCTCGGCGAACAAGGGTATGAGGCGATCTTCATCGGAACCGGCGCAGGCTTGCCCAGCTTCATGCACATTCCCGGAGAGAACTTCAACGGTGTTTACTCAGCCAACGAGTTTCTCACGCGCGTCAACTTGATGAAAGCATATAAATTCCCGGATTGCGACACGCCGGTCAAGGTCGGCCGTCACGTAGCAGTAGTCGGCGGCGGCAATGTGGCCATGGATGCGGCGCGCAGCGCCAAACGGCTCGGAGCCGAAACAGTCTCGATCATCTATCGCCGGTCGGAAGCCGAGATGCCGGCACGGGCAGAAGAGGTCCACCATGCCAAAGAAGAGGGCATCATCTTCAGGCTTCTGACCAACCCGGTCCGTATTCTCGGAACAGCGGAAGGCTGGGTCAGAGCGATGGAATGTGTCGAAATGGAGCTTGGTGAACCAGACGCGTCCGGCCGCAGACGGCCGGTTGTGAAAAAGGGATCGGAATTCGAGTTGCCGGTAGAGACGGCGATCATTGCAATTGGACAAAGTCCCAATCCGCTGATTAAAAGGACAACACCGGATCTGGAGACACAATCCTGGGGCGGCATCGTGGCCGAAGAAGAGACAATGGCGACCAATATGCCGGGCGTCTATGCCGGTGGCGATGCAGTGACCGGTGCCGCAACCGTCATTTTGGCCATGGGAGCGGGCAAAAAGGCAGCCAATGCCATCGATGCATACCTGGAAGGCAAGCCGTTCGATCCGCAGAATCCTGCTTGCGTCTTCAGTGTCAACCGGGGAGAAAATTAAAGTCAAGGCTCTATGTCTTGTCATAACAACCCATCAAGCCAAATCAGACAACAGCCGTCATCAATCTTATAGAAAGAAGATGACGGCTGTTTTGGTGTGCGTATGGTCTGCCCAATCTGGTCTTGACGATTCATGTCTGTGAGCGTAAAATTATATATGTAACATGGTTACACATAGTGAAACACTTTTGAATCATCTCTCAGATGTAATCGATGCGGAGGTAGATCATGGACAAACAACAAATCCTGCAAAAAATTGAAGCATGCGGTCTGGTGGCTGTGGTTCGTGCCGAAACCGGCGAGCAGGCTGCACGGATTGCTGATGCCTGCATCGAAGGCGGTGTCGCCGCTATTGAGATTACCTACACAGTGCCAGGCGCCGGGGCGATTATCGAACAGCTGGCCGGTCGCTATAAACCAGAAGAAATTATCATCGGCGCAGGTACTGTTCTGGACGATGTGACAGCCCGTCAGGCGATCCTCAGCGGCGCCCGCTACATCGTCAGTCCCTGTTTCGACGAAAAAACAGTGCGGCTGTGCCAGACTTATCAGATCGCCGTCATGCCAGGCGCCATGACCATCAAAGAGATGGTTGAGATTATGCACAGTGGCGCCGACCTGATCAAGCTGTTTCCCGGGGAATTGTTTGGTCCGGCCATGATCAAGGCCGTCCACGGGCCGCTGCCTCAGGCCCGCATCATGCCAACCGGCGGTGTCACGGTTGCCAATGCCGGAGAATGGATCAAGGCAGGCGCCATTGCACTGGGCGCCGGCAGTTCACTGACCGGTGGCGCCAAAAAGGGTGACTATGCCTCTATAACACGAGTCGCCCGTGAATTTATTCGCGAAATCCGTCTTGCCCGCGGCCAGAATGCCTGACAGAAAGGTTGGATAATGACAGAACAGACGCTGCAGACAGTCGACAGAGCTCTGGCCATACTCGAGATTTTGGCCTACCAGCCAAAAGGCATGCGCCCGACGGATATCGCCGCATCGATGCATCTGAACAAGGTGACGGTCCACCGGCTTTTGACAACACTCCTGAGACGCGGGTTTGTTGAACGCCTTGATAATGGACGTTATTTGATTGGTTTGCGCCTGGTCGCCATCAGCAGCCTGCGCCTGAACAACCTGGAATTAAAAACAGAAGCACAGCCATGGCTCAGACAACTGGTCGACAAAGTTGGCCAGCCGGTTCACCTGGCTATCTATGACAACGGCGAAATAGTCTACATCGAGAAGATGGAGACATTTCATTACATGCGCATGTATTCCCAGATCGGCAAGCGCAGTCCGATTCACTGTACTGCGCTGGGGAAAATACTGCTCAGCGGAATGTCAGACGAAGCGGCGCGTGACGTGTTGCTGGCCAGACCGCTCAGGCGATATACCGCAAATACATTGACCGAACCTGACCTGGTACTGGCGGAAATAAGAGAAGCCCGGCGGCTTGGGTTTGCCCTTGACAAGGAAGAACATGAGCCGGAAGTCTTCTGTGTCGCAGCCCCGGTCTACGACTATCGCGGGCAGGTGATCGCAGCAATCAGTACGGCGGGCAGCCGTCGTGATTATCTGGACAATCCGCAAAGTGAGGTTATCAGCTGGATCAGGGAAACTGCCGGCGCGATCTCCGGGCGATTGGGTTATGATCCGTCATTAGGACGTGACATGGAAATGGAGGAACCACATGAGTAAAAGAATCATCACATTTGGCGAGATTATGGTTCGCCTGAAATCACCGGGACATGAGCGGCTCGGTCAAAGCGCGCTTCTTGAAATGACATTCGGTGGCGGCGAGGCCAATGTCGCCGTATCGCTGGCCGGATTCGGGCACGAAGCTGTCTATGTTACAGCACTGCCCGGAAACGAGATTGCTGACGTGTGTCTATCTGAGCTGCGTCGTTTCGCCGTCGACGTGTCAGAAGTCATCCGCAGCAAAGGTCGGATCGGCGTCTATTATGTTGAGGCAGGATCAAATCAGCGACCATCCAAGGTTGTCTATGACCGGGATTACTCCAGCATTGCCCTGGCAGGTCCGGGCGACTTTGACTGGCAGCGCATCTTTGCAGGAGCCGACTGGTTTCATGTGACCGGCATCACACCGGCCATCAGCCGTTCCTGTGCCGATGCTGCCCTGGAGGCGATTACAGTTGCTAAAAAAATGGGTGTCAAGGTATCGATCGATCTCAATTACCGGGCTAAACTTTGGAACTGGGGCAAGAAAGCGCATGAAGTGATGCCTGATCTGGTTCGGCTGGCTGATGTCCTGGTCGGCAATGAAGAGGACTGCCAAAAAACGTTGGGTCTCGAAGTGGCCAGCGATGTCGCGTCCGGTGAGATTGATGAAGCAGCCTACAAAGACTTGACGGCTAAAGTCTTGGAAACCTATCCCAACCTGAGCCTCGTCGCGATCACGCTGCGCGAGAGTTTCAGCGCCGACCATAACAACTGGTCGGCCTGCATGAACGATGGACAATCGTTTTGCCGCAGTAGCCACTATGAAATCCGCGACATCGTCGACCGGGTCGGCGGGGGCGATTCCTTCTGTGGCGGTCTGATTCATGGGCTCCTGACAGCAGATGACAGCCGTTGGGCACTTGAATTTGCAACGGCTGCCAGTTGCCTTAAACATACGATACCAGGTGATTTCAACCGGGTAACTGCCGCAGAAGTCCTGAAACTGATGCAGGGCGACGCATCCGGACGCGTTCAGCGATAAGCAAACTGAAGCACTCACATAACGGCCCTTTACCTGTCGGCGACAGGCTGACAGTAGAAAGTCAAAGTGGTAGAATGAGCCTATGAACAAATTAAACGATCCATTGACAGAGATGATCCGGCGCCATCGTGTTATTGCCATTATGCGTCATCTGCCGGACGAACAGGTTGAACCGGTTTTCAGCGCTTTGGCAGATGCCGGCATTCGTCTGATCGAAATCACGATGAACACGAGCGGTGCGGCCGAACAGATCAGCCGTGTTATCGGTCAGTTTTCCGACCGCATGATGATCGGCGCGGGAACGGTCAGTACGCCAGGTCGCGCCCGCATAGCCCTTTCAGCAGGTGCGCAGTTTCTCGTGACGCCCAACCTCGACCTCGAAGTCATTGCTATGGCTAAAGAGCACCATTGCCCGATCATGCCAGGTGTCCTGACCCCGACGGAAATGATGGCAGCTATTAAGGCAGGTGTCGTTACACTCAAGCTGTTTCCTGCAAGCCAGCTGGGCCCGGCCTACGTCAAGGATGTACTGGCTCCGCTCGACGACTTGAATCTGGTGGCCGTCGGCGGCGTGACACAAGATAATGCAGCCGAATGGATCAATGCCGGATGCATCGGCGTCGGCATGGGCAGTTCACTGCTTGATAAAGATCTGATGCGCGTCAGGAACTACGCTGAAATCGTGCGCAGGACTAAAATATTTATTGACAGTCTATACAGCACTGACTGACCAACCTTGAGGAGGACCTATCATGCGTTATGTTCGTTATGCCCATGGCGACCTGAAATTCTGGGGGATGCTGCTGACCGATGACCTGATTCAGCCGTTGACTGCCGCCCCCTACCAGCGCGGTGTCCCGCTGGGGCAGCCTGTGCCGCTCAAGGCGGTACGTTTACTGGCGCCCTGCGAACCTGGCAAAATCGTGGCGGTCGGCAAGAACTATCGCGATCATATCCAGGAATTCGACAGTGAGGTGCCTGAAACACCGATTCTATTCATCAAACCGTCGACAACTGTCAACGATCCCGGCAGCCCGATCATACTGCCACCTGACTCAGTCAGCAAACGGATCGATTACGAGTGCGAACTGGCCGTAGTCATCAGCAAAAAAGCCTGGCACATCAAAGCTGCCGACTCTGCTGATTACATACTCGGGTACACCTGTCTCAACGATATCACAGCCCGTGACATCCAGAAGCAGGACGGTCAGTGGACACGAGCCAAGGGATTCGACGGTTTTGCCCCGATCGGACCTTTGGTGACAGACGAGGTCAGCCCGGACAAACTGACTATACGGACACGCCTGAACGGCAAAATCAAACAGGAATCATCAACGGAGAACCTGATCTGGTCGGTCGGGGAACTGCTGGAATTTATCACCAGCTGCATGACGTTGCTACCGGGTGATGTCGTGACGACCGGGACCCCTTCCGGCGTAGGCCCCATGCAGGATGGCGATGAC
>JAWSUP010000268.1:0-6116 GCA_033549405.1 Bacillota bacterium
CATTGCATCGATCAGCTGCAAAAGACTGCAGCCGCCGGCGGATTGCTCATCACAATCGGCGCCGGCAATTTGGTGGCAGAACCGCTGCAGCTGGGACGAAGCTGGCAGCAGGCGGGGGAAGCGCTGAGCTACCGCTTCGTCGCCGGCAAGGGAACCGTGGTCTTATACAGCGACATGAACCGGGAACAGCGCGTGCTGCCCTGGTATCCGCACCAGGAGATCGACGCCCTGATCCGCGGGATCACGAACGGTCAGACGGACGAGATCAGCCGGGCGGTCGAGTCGGTGACCCGGCAGATCCGGGAGCAGAACCTGGGCATTTTCGCCGCCCGCTGCCTGAGCTATGACCTGATCAACACAGTCGTGCGCGTCGTGGTCAGCCAGAACATCAGGACCGATGTGATCGAGGAACAGCTTCTGGACATGATTTCCCTGCCGCAGACAGAGACGATCCAGCAGCTGGGCGCCTACCTGGTCGACTTCAGCACACGGCTGAGCGAACAACTCGGCAAGACGCGCGACTCGCGCCTGGACAAGATCCTGCTCTACCTGGACAGCCATTACCGGGACAGCGCGTTTTCTGTCTACAACATGGCGGCTGATCTCAACATCTCCTATTCGTACCTCAACCGCCTTTTTAACAACCACACCGGCCAGTCTGTGCTCGACTACCTGACTGATAAACGCATGGAATGGGTCAAACAGCAGCTGCGCGAGACCGCGCAGCCGATCCGGCAGATCATCATTGATGCGGGCTACAATGACATCCCCAATTTCAGCCGCAAATTCAAACAGCGCGAAGGTATCTCGCCCCGCCAGTACCGGGAGCAGCACAGCCCGCCTGGCGATCAGTGAGCAAAGCTCTTGTCATTTCCTCTGACATAGTACAAGAAAGGTTGAATAGCAACACCAACTATTATTTTTTTACTATTTCAGATGAGTCGAATTTTGGTCTCTTTAAAACAGTATTTTTTGATTTATCCCAAAACCATTCTATACCAATGGCTTGTTTTATGCTGTTAAGAAAATTTGAGTCGCTCAGCCTGATATCATCAGGTTTGTCAGTAATTTTTAATCGAACGCCGGTTTCGAGCTGATACATATCATTTGTTGCATGGAAACAAGGTTCATTGAGGTATGTTTTGCTAAAATAGTTAACCCAATGTAATCCATCAATACAAGTAAAAATATTACCGGTGTCAAAATTCATGATCTCTCGTGAGTATTCGGTGATGTAACCGTACTCAGCTTTTGCCCACGAAAACAACTCATCACCAAGTAATATTATTGAGTCATAATCATTTTTACCAATTCCGCTTACTGTTACATATATACTGTTCGTAACAATTGAATTCTCAGGAAGTCCTTTATCCCAGCTGACCATCCCAGCAAATTTTTTCTTCACCTGACCTTTAAAAATAAAGCAACCTGTTGTATGGTTATCATTAATGCTGTATCCCTGCCATATGATGGGGAATTCTTTTGCGTTAAAAGGTTTATTAACAGGTTCATACGCACCTGCTTTATCGATTATTAAATCATTTTTTGACAATATCTGAATGAAAGTCTCGCCTGTCGATAGATCACTGATATCTTTCAACGTAGCAAACGAACAAGTTATTCTCATTTCAATCACCCCTCGTATAATATCTTTCGAGCCAATCAAATACGGTCATTGCTGGGTTGGTTGATACTGCAAAGCTTGATTCATAAAGGTCTAATATAGCTGTTCGAGGACTCGTTTCATCACTTCATGTCGAATCCAAAAAAAATTTTACTGCCAATATTCGTTTCACAGGCTTTGTGTTTCGCTTCGAAGCGTTGGAATATCATTTGGTAGGAAATTTCGTGCTGCATACAGCTGACTGGATTCGCATTGCGAGGGTATCAAAGCGGAAGTGTCCAAGGTGTTTATGATCAATCGACCATCAATATAACATACAGTGGGTTACGTCTTTGGCGGGCAACTTTTTCATCGGTAATGAGGTCAACCAGCAAACGAACACAGTTCATGTTATTGATGAGACCGGCAACAAACTCTGGCAACGTGCTTTCGAGGATATCCTGAACATTAGTCAGGAGCCTCTCCTGCGAATTTTAAGCCGAGCAGACACATCTTATTCACAGCGGAAACCGTTACCTGTTGTTTGCTATACTCAGTCTCCTCGTTAATGATATGAAACTATTTAGTTTTCCAGGTTCATATATGTAAAGAGTCTATTGACTATATACTGCTGAACTATATACTTTCATTTTTTTAGGAAAACAGGCTAGCCTAAAATGTCTCAAATCATCTTAAGCTTTCTTCATCACGAAAACGACCTGTCCGGGGGTCATAGTTTATCAGCTTCTCAATTACTTGCCATGGCATGAAGCTAAATGCAGCAAACAAATCATTACTCCCTAATTTCACGATTTTCCCACCAATTCTTTTTACTTCTGACATTAGCGGTTTAGATATTATAGTTCCTTTATTTACAATTAGTATAAACATTTTATTACTGCTTCTTCGTGCAATTTCCATTATGCCTTTCATTTGTTTTGTCAATGTTAAATATGCAACATTTTTAATTTCACCAACAAAATTACCGCTAATAATATCTGGTATTCTGTTCCCGAATGATGTTCGAAATGCTTCATGATTTTCAGGATGCCTTATGTATTCCAATACTCTTTCCATATAGTCAAGTCCATCCCTGATAGCTTAAAAATCTATATATCCGGTGTGATCAGCGTTTGATACTGGATTATTTTTGCAATATGAAAATATATTATGCCCATTTATGTCGCCTCTTATTCCAAGGATCCCATCCGCATTAACAAACCTCCCCCACTGAGGATTATAATACCTGCTTTGCAGATAGTACAACCCCGTCTCCGCGTCGAACCGATACCCCCGGTACCGGTACGGATTATCCACCCCCAGTGTGCTGGCCATACTGCCGGTTGTACTCAGCAGTTTACCCCAGGCGTCGTAAGCGTATTCCACAACCGCCGCACCCGTGCTGTTGATCAGCCTGATGATGTCCCCCTGCGCGTTCCTGACATAGAAGTACATACTGCCGTTGTACTGCATCCCCCACAGACTGCCCGACGCATCGTACGTATAGTAGATCGGATTATTTGACCCGGTCTTTTCCCAGGTCACGCGGCCGCCAACCACGTTGTAGACCGTAGTCACGCCGTTGACCGTCTTCTCGGTGCGAATACCCGAGTCGTTGTATTTGTAACTGATTGTCGTTCCGGTTTTGGCTGTCTGCTGCAGCTTCCTTCCCTGCGTCCACGTGTAGGTCCAGGTTCCGTCGGTCAGCGGGTTGCCAATCTCGTCATAGGTGATCGCAGCCCCGTTATAACTGGTCAGCTTGTCCTTCCAGGCCGTGTCTGCGTAAGCATAGCTAACCGTCTCCTGCGCTGTGCCTACAGCGCCATCACCATCGACGAAGGCATATCTGACCTTGCTGGTGATGTTGCCGCCGACATCGTAGTTGAACAGCTTCGTGTACGCGGTTCCGCCCCACTTGTAGTTCTCGCGTTTCAGCTGGCCGAATCCGTCATACCGGTACTGTGAGTAGTTGTTGGCATCCTTGTAGACCTGGGTGATGTAGCCACGGTCGTCATAAGTATAAGTCAGTGTCTCGCTGCCGTTCTGTACCGTCGCAACCCGATAAGACCTGGTCGATGTTGTTCCGTCTCCCGGCACGTAGCCGATTGTTGTTGTGTACAGCGTAGTCGATCCATTCTTGATCGCTGTCGATGCTGTGCGGTTGAGGTTTTGCGTATCATAATTCCAGTTCTTGCTGTACGTTCCGAAGGTGGCTGACAGTGGCCTTGAGTCGTCATCGTAAGCGTAACTGGTCTGGTACGTGACGCCGCCCAGGAACTCCTTGAACAGGCTCAGGCTGTTCGCCGCATTGAAGGTGTACTGGCTCCAGTTCAGGGTCCCTGAAGCATCTTTGGACGTGATCTTACCCAGGCGGTCCAATGAGTCATATTCGTACCAGTACTTCTTGTTCTGGACCAGGTCGCTCTGGTAGCCGACATTGCCGCTGTCGTCGTATTCGTATGCGTAGAGCGGAGTCGAACCTTCACTGACAGTCTTGAGCTGGTCATAATCGTCATAACTGTAGTTCATGACATTGTGGACTACTACAATTATGAGCACATTCAGGCAAATGGGCTGACACCATTTGAAGAACGCGATGCAGCAAGGCATTCTCTGTGATACAATCCTTAATGTGAGCGTTCAAAACCATTGTCCGCCTGTCGGGGGTCACAGCCGTCTGGGCGGTGTGCATCTTTAAATACTTTTTATAACTGGACTCTTTCTTTTTTCACTCAACAGAAGTCGACCCATCCAACAATTAACTCTGCAGTATTTTGACAAATGTTGGTAAAATCCGAATAGCTGCTCTTTTAAAATTGTAGTGCTGGAGCATCATCGCTCCATTCACTGACACATTCAGCAACTATCGAAGCTTTATCACTCATATTTTCGATAATATTATCATTTAACCACTTAACAAAAGCATCACTGCGATATTGAAGTCCTCTTAGCATATTACCATTGCTATCCGTAAATTCAACCCAATAATTATGCTTTACATTTTCATTATATATCCAATCAAGAAAAAGATCTTTAAACTTTTCTTTCTGTTCGATTATGAACTCAGGAACATTGATAATATCGGCATCTATATCAAATTGTACTATTAGTTTCATAAAAATCACCTCAATACAAACTATACATGGTTATGGTGAAAAAAACCAAATATGAGTATGGTTGTTTCTATTTGGGTGGTAATGCCAATAATATCCATCTCCTCCATGAATCTCAGGCCCAACTGAATTAATATATCGATTCATGAATATAATTGCTTTTGCGGATTCTTGATTTGAACACATTACATCTAATCCACTTGCTACTCGCAACGATGCTGCTCGAAAGCTTATCCCACGACCAGTTATAACAGTATTTTTAACTTTTGACACCTCATAATAATTATATTTTTGTGTTTCAGGTAAAGCAACATCTCGTGTTTTTTCTTCTGCTTTAGCCTCTTCTTTTGGAAGTTCAAACTTCCATGGTGTGCTATAAGTTCGTTCTAACGACCCAACATTAGGCATACTTATTTTAGGTAGTGCGCTATTATTTGTCATTATCGCAGCTTCTGCTGCAACAATTAAGATAACAAAAAAAGTAATCCCAATAATCAGATCATCAACAATAGCGATATTTCCTGTAGGATCAGAAAATGTTATTGGATTATTCTCTGCATAAGCAAATAAATTTGCACTAACAAACGATGAGCCGTTTACCAGTCCATCCGCATTCACAAACCTTCCCCAATGAGGATTATAATACCTCGACTGCAGATAGTACAGCCCTGTCTCTGTATCGAACCGATATCCGCGGTACCGGTACGGATTACCCACACCCAGTGTGCTGGCCAGACTGCCGGTTGTACTCAGCAGTTTGCCCCAGGCGTCGTAAGCGTATTCCACAACCACCGTACCGCTGCTGTTGATCAGCCTGATGATGTCCCCCTGAGCGTTTCTGACATAGAAGTACATGCTGCCGTTGTACTGCATCCCCCACAGACTACCCGACGCGTCGTACGTATAATAGATCGGCGTGCTTGATCCTGTCTTCTCCCAGGTGACTTGGCCACCAACCACGTTATAGACCGTAGTCACGCCGTTGACCGTCTTCTCGGAGCGGATGCCCGAATCGTTGTATTTGTAGCTGGCTGTCGTTCCGGTTTTGGCTATCTGCTGCAGCTTCCTGCCCTGTGCCCACGTATAGGTCAAGGTTCCATCGGTCAGCGGGTTGCCAATCTCGTCATAGGTGATCGCAGCCCCGTTATAACTGGTCAGCTTGTCCTTCCAGGCCGTGTCTGCGTAAGCATAGCTAACCGTCTCCTGCGCTGTGCCTACAGCGCCATCACCATCGACGAAGGCATATCTGACCTTGCTGGTGATGTTGCCGCCGACATCGTAGTTGAACAGCTTCGTGTACGCGGTTCCGCCCCACTTGTAGTTCTCGCGTTTCAGCTGGCCGAATCCGTCATACCGGTACTGTGAGTAGTTGTTGGCATCCTTGTAGACCTGGGTGATGT
>JAWSUP010000269.1:0-6072 GCA_033549405.1 Bacillota bacterium
GCACTATTTCAGGGCAAATTGGACATCCACCGAGGCATGTCAATCTATCCGGGCAATCCGGGCAGGCCGTCCTCAGTTGATTTCTGAATGCGTCGAACGCCCGGCTTTCCCATGCCTGCTGCAGACTTTGGTGAGATACATCGCAGCTCCAGTGCCATGACTGATCGAAGCTGCAGGGAAGCATTTTGAGATCTGGTGAGATGTATGCGCTGAAGCGACCGCCTTCGCAAGTGTCTATGCTTCCCGGATCAACGTTGTATGTAAAATTGACCAATGCCGGAACGGAGCAGCTGTCGAAGCCGATTTTGAACGGCCAGGTTCGGCTTTCAATAAGTCGAAAAAAGCGGCTGACACGCGAATCATCCATACGCAGGATCTTATCATTGCTGCCCAGACCGACTGGTTTATGCAGTAAAAACAGAACCGCGTTGATACCATCTGGCAAAAGCCCAGATTCCAGCAGATAAACTGCAAGATCTAATGTATCCAGGTTGAGGACATAATGGATGTTGGTTTTGACCCCGCTACCGAGCAGCAGCCGTATTGCCTCCAGGGTATGGGGCTGCCGGTACCAACTGACCGCTACTGCACCACAGTGCTGTTGGCACAGATCCGCGATAACCTTCGTCATGCCGAATCCGGAGGTTGTAAAATTGGGGATAATGCCATTCTGTGTGCAGCATGTGAGCAGGTCTGCGAAATTCTCATGCTGGTCTGGATCACCCCTGCCGCCCAGGGCGACTTGAAATACCCGACCCCTGCACTGGCGGATAATCTGCTCAAAGGCAGCTAACGGCATGTTGGGTTCGGAGCGGTTCGGTCCGTCCTGGTAACATGTGACGCCAGCCTTGAGGCAATATCCCAGCTTGCCATGAATGCAATGGCCCATAACACCTATATCGAACAGATGAGGGAAAGAAGCCATGAATGGTTCTTCAGCCGTTTGTTTTCCCTGCGCATCACAGCAGTTGCTGCGCAGGTAGTAACCTGTCTTTGGATTGAAAGCGGCATAGAATCGATATTTTTTATCCCAGATATAATGCATGGGTAAGCTCCGTCTAAATGAAATCTGCTAGGTCAGCTTATGAGCATTCTGGTTATTATGTGAGTTCTGGCCGGATTCCGACTTGACCCAACTATGATTACAGGATTTCAATGAGATGGCGTCGTCTTGATAAATACAAGGACTATGGCCGCCAGAACCAGAGGAAGCACTGCATAATAACCGAGATTGATATGGATAAAAGAAAACAGAAGATAAAAAAGGGCGCCACCGACAAGAGCGGTCTGCAGACGAAAAGCATTAATCTTATTGATTGCCTGAGCAGGAGAACCAACCAGTCGGCGCACATCAGATACGGTCAGACGAAAGAGCAGACAGAAAAAGCTCTGGTCCTGATCGCTGAGACTGACAAGGAAAGAAAGCAGCATCAGCAGTCCGATCAATCGGCTGTTCATGACCTGCAAGAATAAGAGCATCAGGGCGGCAGCACCAAGAATTAGCGCCAGTTGACGCGGAGAAATCCTGGTAAAACTTGCAGCCATGATCTGGGGGACCTGGGCGACTTTTCGAAAAAAGCCGATTGGTTTGTCTTTGCGAAACTTATGCAGCAGAGAGTATATGAAAAGGGGCAGTAATAGCCACAGGGCGATTCTGGGCAACAATTCGGCATTGGCGCCCATAAGATCAGCCGTAAACTGGCTGACGGCTCCCCACCAGGGAATCCGATAACCAAGCATAAAGTAGATGTTAACAGCCCACACAATAACCATGGCAACTACAAACAGCTTCCACCGGGTTAACAGGATTTGCCACATTATCCGCATGAAATACAGGAACAAACTGCCCAATGACCGGATATCCTGCTTGCTTTGGGCAGAAGGCGTATCGTGTGGCGCTGTTGCCGGCTGCCAGGCCTGCCCGTTCCAAACCAGCCAGCCTGCTCCGTTTTCCTGAAGCTGCCACCAATATCCGCTATCATCCTGAACACGGATCCGACGCACTTCATTGCTGAAAGCTTCGTGTGATAAACTGCCGCTGCGATATTGTTGCAGAAGAATGAGGTAACTTCGCCTGGCCTTAGGAAAATCCATTGACATCGCCTCCTGAAGATTCAGGAACGGAACGGTTATTTGAGGCTAACCTGATATTCTGATTAATCGTTTCTGTCTGAACATATTTATTGTATCACATGAGCGGAAGATCGGCTATCTGCGTGTAGCGGTGCGTGTCGAGACACATGACTGCCACCAGTGTCATTGACAAACATTGCAAATCAGCTATAATAGCCATAATAGACAAAATAACCACAAATAAGGAGTCGCTTATGCTGGTCAATGCAACCGATCTGAAAAACAACCTGGGCAAATATCTGCGTGAAGCGATGCGCGAAGAAATAATCGTAGTCAGCAGCGGTCGAAAGGTGGCACGCCTGACTGCCTACGAAGAATCCAAACGGCAACCGGATGTATCGCTCAAACTGGGAGAACCGGCCGAAATCTATGAAGCCTATCCGAGGAAGGCGACCTATGAGGAATTCCTGGAACTGACGCAATCGAGCGATGACCGCTTCGAATATATCGATGGAGTCATCTATGCCATGGCATCACCCAAAACCGTACACCAGAAGGCTCTGGGTGAGATGTATTATGTATTTGCTTCGTGGTTTCGCGGCAAACGCTGCCGGCCTATGCTGGCCCCCTATGACATCACCTTGCGCCGGTTTGCCGAAGATATCAATGTCGTCCAGCCGGATCTGATGGTGATCTGCGATCTTGAGGAGAAAGTCAATCAGCAGGGCTACTATATGGGTGTGCCGGATCTAATGGTGGAAATCCTCTCTGATAGCACCAGGGGTAAGGACTGTGTCAAGAAAATGGATCTTTATTTATCCACCGGTATCCGCGAATACTGGATCGTCAATCCGTTCAGCCGCGAGATCACGGTCTATCTTTTCGATGACAAGGAGCTGGTCGACAACCGGAGCTTTCAGAGTGGCCAGAATGCGGCTTCATTTGTCTTTGACGGACTGGAGATTCCTGTTCAATCACTGTTTGACTAAGGGCTGTTATTGAGCAAGTTTTTTTACAGCCCCTTACTGCTTTATCTTTTTGTCTGAGGAGCATAGAATAGATTGTATGATGAAAGGGGGTATCGACGATGAAACAATGGATCATACTCCTGTCCTGTCTGCTGCTTGTTGTGCTTCTCGCAGCGTGCACTTCGACACCGCAACAGACAACCGCGACAACAACCGCATCAGTCACCGGCGCCACGACAACCGGATCAACAACCACAGCTGCGACTACTGCGCCGCCTGTGACGACAGCCACAACTGCGACAACAGCTGCACCTACTGTCGCTCCGACTGAACCTTCTGCAACCACAGCCGCGACAACCGCAGCTCCGACGGCCACACCGGCGCCAACCGCGGCTCCGACAGCAACACCGACCCCGACAACTGCACCGACAACATCTGCAACAAGTACCGGTCCGGTCAACACAGCCAGTTTTTACACAAGTTATGCTTATATGGTTTCATATGATCCGGCACGCGGCTGGGCGGATTTTGATTACTTCAATATGCTTAGAGGCGATGCGGCTGTCCAGTGGCTTGTCGATCGGGAAGGCTATACCCTTGCTGATGCTCAGGAGAGGGTCGATGATTTTGGCGATTCGGAATTTATCGAGCAGAACGACAATCCTCAGCTGCGGACCATCGACCTGAATACGGTGGCACTCAGGCTTATGTATTATCCTGATGGCAGTGAATCATTGGACGCCACTTCGGTTGAATCTGAACTGATCGACTTGTACAACTTGTATCACGTGAATCCGGACCTGGTGTTAGACTCCTATTTCTATCGAATTGAAGTTGAGGGTGGCGTGCCGGTGGCAGTCACGCAGGTGTTCTGGCCGTAATGCTTAAGAGATGCGCGAATCATTCACAGTGGACGCATAGTGGCTTATAACTCCTGAAGTCGTTGGTGGAAGGCAGGCTTTATGAACAAGCACTGGGTAGGACTTGATTTTCTCCGCGGAATTGGATTGTTTTTCCTGCTTGTCATGCACAGTGCGTTCTATTACGTCAGCGGACTTTGGGATCTTGACCTGGAGAACCCGCCCCTGATCATCACGATCATCGGTTTCCTGCTCATGTTCGCCGGTCTGTTTGCCATGATCAGCGGCTGTGTGCATGGGATCAGCATCCATCAGCTCATCCATCAGAAACAGTGGTCACCTGGCCAGATCCTACGCAAGAAAGCGGTTTCGGGATTTTTCATTTTAGTTGTGGCCTGGCTCTATTTCCTCTTCACAGGTCCGGGACTTGCGGTTTTTTCTGCCAGGCAGATGAATAACAGCATCTTGGTTGAGTGGATCTTGTCGGGTCGCTGGACCGGATTCAATCAGGAGCGCCTGCTCTACATCGACAGCCTGGTCATGATCGGGAGCAATGTCTTGCTGGTCAGCCTGATCTGGTTGTTGCTGTATAAAATCAAGAAGCTGAAACCGGCTGTTCTGCTTGTCGTATCAGCAGCAGTCATGATCCTGTCACTGCTGCGCCTGCCCTTGTATCCAGTCTACCTTGATCAAGTCAGGCAGGGCAATTGGTGGTCAATACTGCTGCTGTTCTGGCTGGTCAACAAGAACAACCCGGTTCTGCCTTTTCTCGCTTTCGGGCTGATCGGATCATGGGTTGGGCTGCGCCTCGCGGAAGAGCGGTCGCACAAGCCGATTATCCGGGTCGGACTTATTTTGCTGTTAGCCGGCCTGATCTTATATGTCTTTTTGCCAGATACAATGCTGCAGCGCGAAATCGATCTCAAATGGTACAGCATCATGGTCACTCAGTTGGGCTTATTTTTGCTCTTGATCATTGCTGCTCTGGCCGTATTTGACCGCAGAAAACTGCCTGCCGGCCCTATTGGCTGCCTGTGCCGATTCTTCTGCCGGTTCAGTTATGCCGGCCTGACAGCGTTCTTCTGGGAAAGCATCGTCGCCGCACTGGCATGGCGCTTGCTTGCTTTTGCAGTTCCGGAGCTCAGACTCGGGATCGGAGGCGCCCTGCTCTTTGGTCTTGTATTGGCGTTGATGTGGGGATTTTTTCTCGTGCTTTGGGAAAAACGCAAGTACGCTGGCTCGATCGAATACTTTTATGGCCTGGTTGTATCGCGACTCGGCCGATTCAGCAGTAAGGCTGATAAACTCCTGAAAGGACCCTGATGGAAACAGGATCTATTATATGCCTGACGAGGAGAACCAGATATGGGATTCGTGCAAAATGTAACTGACCTGGTCCGCTTGAACAGGCACTTCTATCATTGGTCGAAGCCACAGATCGTCCAATACCAGCAAAAAACCATACTGACCCTGATGCAGTTGGTACGACAGCAGAGTTCTTTTTACCGCGAGCACTATGCTGGCCATAGTATTCAGAATCTGGATGATTTTGGCAATCTGCCCACAATCAATAAGACGGTCATGATGGAGCAGTTCGATCGACTCAATACGGTTGGCTTGCACCTGGATGAAGTCATGGCGTATGCATTGGCCAAAGAACTGAATCACGACTACCTGGGCTATTATCAAAATCGGTATGTTGTGGGTCTTTCCAGCGGAACCAGCGGCAACAAAGGGATTTATGTAACCGACCGCAGCATGACACAGCGTCTGCCCGGCGTCTTTCTGGCTCGTGGCGGTGTTTCTCCGGCGGATCTTCCGCTGCGCATCCTGTTTATCCTACGCGTTTTCAGCCAGGGGTTTGCCGATATCAATGCGCCGCTGCTCAAGCTGAGTTACCTTTCTTCGATGACCGAACCAGATGAAATCATTCGGACATACAACCAGATGCAGGCCAACATCCTGATGGCGCCGCCGTCACTGTTGCGCCAGTTGTTGCCGCTTTGCGACAAGGTGAAAACACCACCCAAACGCGTGATCACCTATGCTGAGGTTCTCGAAAAAGAAGAGAAAACCCGGATCAGCAAAGCGCTTGCCGCACCGGTCGTCGAAATCTACCAGGCCAGTGAAGGGCAGATCGGCAGCCCGTGCCGCTATGGTAATCTTCACAT
>JAWSUP010000270.1:0-6056 GCA_033549405.1 Bacillota bacterium
GCTGGAAGGAGATCGGCTGGAGTTCGATCATCTACTTCGCCGCGATCGCCGGCCTTGACCAGGAGTGTTATGAGGCGGCCCGCGTCGACGGCGCCAACCGTTTCCAGTCGATGGCCTACATCACCCTGCCGGGACTGGCCCCGACTATTATCCTGATGCTGATCATCCGCGTCGGCAATATCATGGAGGCCGGATTTTCCCAGATCCTGGTCATGTACAATCCGACGGTTTATGAAACAGCCGATATCATCGGAACATATGTCTATCGTGTCAGCATGGGCAAGCTGAATTTCAGCACTGGTACGGCCGTTGGCCTGTTCAACTCGCTGATCGCCTTGTTCCTGGTGGTGACGGCCAATACGATCGCCAAACGGTCGACCGGCAAGAGCATCTGGTAAGGAGATACACCCACATGTCTGATGTCCGCAAAAGAATTGACCTTTTCTCGATCATCAACGTCATGATCCTGTGCCTGTTTGGCGTCGTGACGCTGCTTCCGGTCATGAATGTCGTGTCCAAAGCCTTCAGTGGTGAAGGTCCGGTCATTGCCGGACAGGTGCTGTTCTGGCCAGTCGGGTTTCAACTGAACACAGTCAGCTATGTGCTGACCCAGCCGGAATTTCGCAATGCTTTCGGTAATACTGTGTTTGTCACCCTGGTCGGTACGGCGATCGCCATGCTCTTGACTGTAACATCCGCCTATCCGCTGTCCAAAACGTCACTGCGCGGCCGCAAGTTTTTCCTATACATTTTTGTCTTCGTCATGCTGTTCAATGCCGGTATGGTGCCGAACTACATCCTGTATCGCTCGCTGAAGCTGACCAACACCATCTGGGCACTGGTCTTCTCGGGTACATTCTCCGTCTTTTACCTGTTCATCATGAAAAACTATTTCGAAGCCTTGCCTGAGTCGATTGAGGAAAGTGCCCGCATTGACGGCGCATCCAATTTCGTCACGCTTTACCGTATTGTGCTGCCCATGTCACTACCGGTTATCGCGACGATCACCCTGTTCTACAGTGTCGGATTCTGGAACAACTATTTTGCGGGCGTACTCTATATCACAACACCCAAACTCAAGCCTTTGCAGCAATACCTCTACGACTTGATCACAATGGCGCTCAATACAACCGACTCAACCGGCAACATATCGGGTGATATCAACTCGATCATGAACCTGTCCGGTGAAAACGTACGCTCAGCGACCATCGTTGTTTCGACCGTGCCGATCCTTTTGGTCTATCCATTTTTGCAGAAATACTTTGTCAAAGGCGTGACCATCGGATCAGTTAAGGGATAAAAGCCAGGACCGCGCACCGTCCAATATGCTGATAAGGCAGAAAGCCTGCCTGTATGGAAAGGAGGGACTGATCCAGAATATTCGTACCCGCTCCTGTTATCAGAAATAAAAATGAACATTTATGGAGGTACCCTAATGAAAAGATCTTGGATAAAATGGCTGCTTTGTGTCATGCTGATTACCGGCCTCGTTCTGCCGGCCATCGCCTGTACCGGTGGCGG
Source organism: Bacillota bacterium (assembly GCA_033549405.1). Classification (GTDB taxonomy): domain Bacteria; phylum Bacillota; class Clostridia; order Saccharofermentanales; family UBA5734; genus JAAYBY01. The sequence continues at coordinate 1,522 of JAWSUP010000270.1, forward strand.
CACGACAACAACCGGCGCAACGACAACTAAGCCCGGCTCAACCACAGCCACCACTCAGACCCCAACGACAACCGCTGATCCATTTCTGACCGGCGACAAACCTGAACTCAACATCCTTATGTACTACCTGCCGTATGATATGCATGAACAACCCAGTCATGCCATCATTGAAGAAATGACTGGTTATAAGATCAACTGGTTTAACCTGCCCCAGGAAAACCCGACCGAAAAGCTGATGCTTGACATCGCCGGCGGCGTTTCCTACGATTTCATCGACCGGGCGATCTCAGGCGCCGCATACGGCCAGCTCAATGCCCAGAATGCCCTGATGCCGGTTGATTCCTATATTGAAAAATATGGCGCAAACATTATGTCTGCTGTTTCTGAGATTGCCTGGACAGCTGTCACCAATGACGACGGCAAACGTTATGGCATTCCGCTCGAAGCTTTTGACGGTCCCCGTGAAGCAACCGGCGATCCATATGGCGTGCTCAAAGGTGGCCTTGGTTTCCGCAGTGACGCTCTCGAAGCAATTGACATGGAACTGCCGACGACCATCGACGAATTCTATGCCGTGCTCAAAGCCTATAAAGATGAGACCGGTAAAATCCCCTTCACTTCAAACGCAACCGGCTGGTACAATTTCATCCTTTCCGGATTTGGCATGGGCGATGCCGGCTGGTACGATGTAGATGGAACCTATGTACCGCGCATCAAGCATCCCGGCATGCTCGATTACCTGAAGTTCGTTCAGAAGCTTTATGCCGAAGGACTGCTTGACAATGACATGCCGATCAACGCTACAGCCAATGCCCGGGAAAAGTACAGTTCCGGCAACGCCATGGCCACTCCGCTCTATTTCTGGGACATCCCGTCCATGAAAGCTGCGGTGGAAACCAGCAATCCCGATTGCAAAAACCTGATCGCCACTTTCCTGGCAAAAGACAGCAGCACCAAGCCGACTGTTTTTGTCAACCAGGGTATCGCCAATATCGCCTGCATCCCGAAGACATCCAAGAATCCGGAACATGCGATCATCTGGTTCAACATCCTTTCTGACAAAGATAATTTCCAGAAGATCTACATCGGCGAAGAAGGCGATTCATACACGGTTGAAGATGGCAAGTACTTCCCGATTTTCCCCAAATTCAATGATTTCCAGAACGCCGACAAATTCATCGGCATCCAGCACGGCGACGTCGTCTTCCAGATGTGGCAGGCCCGCGCCCGCAAAACACCTGAAATGGCCGAAGCATATGACCTGATGAACGCGCGGATCGATGCTTATGTCCTGAAACCGTATTTTGACTCCTATGCATCATCACTGCCTGCTGTCATGAATTCACAGCTCGCGCTCAACACGATGATCAATGACAAACTGATCAAAGCCATTGCCGAAGGCACCGACGCTGCGACAGCCCTGGCCGCAATCATCGCAGAATGGGACAAAGACGGCGGTCTGGAGCAGGAACAAGCCATCAATGAATGGTACAAAGCTAATTTCTAAGACATGATCTGTTGTTTGAAAATGTGATTTGAAACTTTTCCAACAATGCATGGCGACAGCGTGGGCGTCGGGATCCATCCGGGTCCCGGCGCCCTGTTTGTTGAATCAAAGGGTGCTAGACACCCATGAATGAAACACCGGTTACTGGTATCTGTTACAGAATGACCATGAAAGGTAAAATAATCCCATGAGTGACACACAGCAGACTTTTCACAAATATGTATCGGTCAACGACCACGATCTCCTCCTGGCCATCCGGGAGGGACTGCGTCCCATGCAGTCCATTTCTGATGACGCGCACGATGGACTGCCTTATTTCGGCAACGACATGGCCGGTTTCGAGACGATCGGCAACACGCATGACGGATTTCTCAGCCTGTCGCATGTGCCCGGACGTTGGCTGGACGCGCTGCTCAACGCTGAAAGCCTGCCGGGTATATCCATTGATGAGGACGTCATCCAAAGGCTGACCCGCTGGGCATATGCGTCGGTCGAAGACGCCGGTATGGGATTGCCTGCCCAGATTGACCTCGAGACATTCCAGATCCGGAAAGTCAGCCAGCTGCATAACCTGCGGGAAGTGATGCATGCCTTCACAGCGCTCTATCAATACCGCAGCGACCAGCGGGCCTGCGACCTGGCAAAGTCTGTGATTATGGCAGTCAACCGTTACTATGTCGATAATGGTTTTGTCTTCGACAGGGACAGGCTGCTGGCCGAAACAGGCGGTTCTGTCACCGTCACCGACCCGTTTCCGCTCACCTTTGGCCGCTACATCGGCACCCTGGTGAAATTCTACCGCGTCAGCCAGTATGAACCGGCGCTGCAGCAGGCAATCAGGCTGAAGGATCACTGCCTGCAGGCGGTATTGCTCGACGATGACACCTATGACGTCGAAAAGCTGGGCAAACACACACATTCTGTCACATCTATGCTGTCTTCTCTGGCTTTATTGGGCGAAGAGCTAAATGACCTTGCGTTGCTTGACCGGGTCAGCCGCTTCCTCGACCATGGGCTGCGCCAGTGCACGCTCGATTTCGGCTGGTGCCTGGTCGGTTTTCTGCGCGATGACCTGATGGGCGAAATCAATAACACAGCCGACATCATGGAAACCTGCCTGATCCTTGCCAAAGCCGGCTACCCCGGTTATTACGCCCGCGCCGAAAAGATCCTGCGATCGCATCTGTTGCCATCCCAGCTGCTCGACACCCACTTTGTCCCGGTATTCACGGATGAGACCGATACAAACCGCTATAATCTGCATGAACGGGCGCGCGGTGCATTCGGCTTTCCCTGCCCGTTTGGCCACGAATACGAACCGGGATTCCGCATCATGTACAACTGGGATATCGTCGGCGGGGCTGTCAGCGGCCTGTGTGCAGCCTACAGGTCGGCTGTATCTGACGGGTCAGATGGTCTGCACATCAATCTGCTTCTTGACAGCGACTACCCGGATGTATCTGTCCGCTTCTCCTATCCTGACCGCAGGCTGAAGCTGACTGTGAAAAGGAATCTGCCAGCACTGTTTGTGCGGATTCCGGATCATTGCCAGGTGCTGCAGGTGTCTCCAGAGAAAATCAGCTGGTCGATCCAGGATGATCAATTGCTGTTTACAGATATCGAAGCAGGCCAGATCCTGACAGTCGATCTGCTCCCGGAAGTTTTCGACCGGACTTACGCCTTCAGAAACCACCAGATGCAAGTCCGTTGGGAGGGCGAAAGAATCATCGCGATGGAATCGGCCGGCAAGAGGCTGTGTTTTTTTCGGGAGATGTGATATCCGTAGATGTGATGTCCTGAGGGAAAAACCAAGTAACTTCCAGGCAGTCCCTTTGTTCATCCCGTCCATTTGAGGCCATATTATTGCATACTATCACTTTGTGTGTTATTATCAGTGATAGTATGATAGTATGCGTTGGGATGGAGGCTGATTTTAATGATTCAAGAAACCGATCAGCTTGAGTTAAAAGCAGTATTCGTGCCTGAAATCAAAAAAGACATAGTTGCTTTTGCAAACTCGACTGGTGGAACAGTTTATGTCGGCGTAAATGATGATGGTGAATTTGTCGGACTTGGCAACGACGATCTCACGATGCAGCAACTATCAAATGCAATTCGCGACGGAATATGTCCAGATGTTACCATGTTCACTCACTTGACTTATGTGAATGAAGATAATAAAAACGCCATAAAAGTTACTGTAGGACGAGGAACAAAACGACCGTATTATGTTCGGGACAAGGGAATGAAGCCTGCAGGTGTCTATGTGCGCCAGGGCACCTCGTCAGTGCCTGCTTCAGAGGACGCTATTCGCAAAATGATTAAGGACTCTGACGGCGATGCCTATGAGGACAACCGATCCCTTGTGCAGGAACTTACTTTCAAATATGCCAAAAAGGAACTGGCTGCTCGAAACATCGAATTCGGTAAAGTGCAGCAAAAAAACCTTGGCGTACTAACGGACGACGGAATTTATACCAATCTTGGGCTGCTGCTTTCTGATCAATGCAAGCACTCTGTTAAGATCGCAATTTTTCAGGGAACCGATAAACTGGTATTCAGGGACAGAAAAGAAATAACTGGTTCGTTGTTCAGGCAGCTTGAAGATGTTTACAACGCTATCGATTTCTATAACAGCACAATGGCAACTTTTCAAAGATATATTCGCAGTGATGAACGAGACTATCCGCCAGATGCGATTCGCGAGACTTTGCTCAATGCCATTATTCATCGAGACTACAGCTTCAGCGGCAGCACTTTTATTAATATATATGCCGACAGGATCGAAATTATAACGCTTGGCGGCCTCGTCTCTGGTTTGTCACTTGAAGCTGTCATGATGGGAGCATCCCAACCAAGAAACGAGAAACTTGCTGCGCTTTTTTACAGAATGCGTCTAATAGAAGCCTATGGAACAGGTATCGGTAAAATTATCAGCAGCTATACTGGTTGTGATAACCAACCTGTTTTTGAGAATGTTGCCGGAGCCTTTCGGGTGACTCTGCCAAACCGTCATTATGATATGGTG
>JAWSUP010000271.1:0-2585 GCA_033549405.1 Bacillota bacterium
AAGTTGAATTAATAAAAAGGAGAACGATCATGAAAACTTATGTCTTTGCCGGAGCCAGCAATCGGGCGCTGGAAATGTACGCCAAGCCGATGAAAAGAGACTTTGCGCGCGAATGCCAGATCCTGGGCGTCTATGACATCAATATCGGGCGATCGCGCAAATTTGCTGAACTGGCTGGTGAAATACCCGTGTTTGCGGATTTTTCTGCCATGCTGGCGGAAACGCGGCCAGACTGTGTCATCATCACGACCGTCGACGTCTATCACAGTGATTACATCATCCGGTCTCTGCGCCAGGGATGCGACGTCATCACTGAAAAGCCGATGACGACAGATGCTGAGCGTTGCCGGGCAATTCTGGCTGCAGAGAAGGAGACCGGGCGCAAGGTTACGGTCACGTTTAATTACCGGTATGCACCGTTCGTCACCAAAATCAAGGAAATAGTAGCAGCAGGAACCATCGGCAATATCTACAGTGTCCATTTCGAATGGCTTTTAACACGCAACATGGCGTTTGGCGCTCATGGCGCCAGCTATTTTCGCCGCTGGAACGCACGCATGGGTAAGAGCGGAGGCCTGCTGGTTCACAAATCGACGCATCATTTTGACATGATCAACTGGGTCATCGGCCAACATCCGGTCCAGGTGTCCGCACTCGGCAAATTGAATCTTTACGGAGCCAAGAATGCGCCTTTCCGGGGGGAACGCTGTTCAACCTGCATACACAAAGGAGAATGTGAGTTCTATTATGAACTGACCGACTTCGACAAGTTGTTTTATGTTGAACAAGAACAATATGACGGTTATATCAAAGATAACTGTGTCTACGCTGATGACATCAATATTTATGACACCATGGCCTTGACTGTCCAGTACGATCAGGGCGCTGTCATGTCATATGCGCTCAATGCGACAACGCCCTATGAAGGCTGGCATCTTTCGATCAACGGGTCCAAAGGCCGGATTGAAGTCTCGAATTATGAAACCGGCAACCAGGCCCAGGCGTCCGGCAACCACATCAAGGTATTTGACCTGGAGGACAACATCACTGACTACTTCGTTTCCAAGTCGACCGGCAGTCATGGCGGCGGGGATGTGCGTTTGCGGCGCATGCTGTTTATGGAGAACATACCCGATCCGCTGGGTCACGGTGCCGGCAGCCTGGACGGCGCCTGGTCGATCCTGATCGGCGCTGCAGCCAATCAGTCGATTGCTGAAGGACGGGTCGTCGATATCGAACAGCTGCTCAAAGGCTGAGCAACTGCTGATATTGGCATGTCCTGATCCTGACAGGTGACAAGATGAATGATGCTATCCAGAGTCCACACCCGCCCGGTGCTGACGGCAAGTCCATCGTCGTTCAGGCAGATATCGTCCGTGCCTATCTGGCAGTCGGCATCCGGCCAGGCGATATCCTGCTGATCCACTCGTCGCTGAAAAGTTTTGGATATGTTGTCGGCGGCGCCCTGGCTGTCATCGATGCAGCCAAAGAAGCGGTTACAGAAAAAGGGACCGTCGTTTTCCCGACTTTGGTGCAAAAAGACTTTGCCCATGCATACCAGAATTGGAACAAAGATACATCGCCATCAGATGTCGGTCTGATCAGCGAAACTTTTCGTCTGCTTGCCGATTCGGTGCGCAGCGATCAGGCGACACATTCGGTGGCGGCATGGGGTCGTCAGGCCGATGAGCTGACAGGCGAACATTCAGCGTATGGGCCGAGAATGGGTACGTTCGGCGATTACTGTTTTTCCTGGTCCTCACCCTGGCAGAAAATGTTTCTTTATGGCGCCAGAATCTGTTTTGTGGGCGTCGATACGCGATCCAACACCTTTAAACATTTCGTTGAATATTGCCTGGTGGAAAAATTCTGCCACACCATCCAGGATCCTTGGCAACGATGCCGGGCACTCTCTGAAATTAAGCGCCACAATGTCCCTGGCGTCTGGCCTTATCTCGATTCAGCCAGGGCTGATGAAGTCCTGCGCCGGCACGGCCTGTTCACGCAAAGCACTTGCGGGGGAGCCACTTTCACCTGCTTCAAAGCCGATGATTTTTACAGGGTGATTTTCCCTCTGGTCGAACAGAACCCTGAAGGATGGACCAACCAGGCGTTTGTTGACTGGTTCCAGCGGTATATTGGTTGCCAACAAGCCGATCTTAGCAGATAATAGGGAGGTGTAACCGAAATGCCGGTTCTGAACCGGCTGAACAACAGGAGGACCTATGAAAACAGATACCATCCGGTTGATACGATTAGTGGGATTGATCGTTCTGATCATTTTACTGATATCGATCGGCCGCAGCAGTTTCTTTTCTGTCAGCGAAAGTGAACAGGCTGTCATTACAACATTTGGCAAATACACAAAAACCGTCGATGCCGGTCTGCATGGCAAGTTGCCCTGGCCGATCCAGTCCGTCATCATCCTGCCGGTCAACCTGACCCAGAAAATCGAGCTGGGATATGGCAGCACGAGCAGCGGGCAGTACTACAGCATACCTGAAGAAAGCATGATGATCACCGGTGATCTCAACATCGTCAACATTGACTTCTTCGTCGAGTGGAAGATCAGTGACCCGTTCCGC
>JAWSUP010000271.1:2595-6024 GCA_033549405.1 Bacillota bacterium
TGTGGGGACCAAGAGCATCGACGATGTCCTGACAACGGGCAAAGTCCAGATCCAGGCGGATGTCAAAGATCTCTTGCGCCAGCACCTGGAGCAATACGATATCGGTGTCATGATCCTGGATGTCAAGGTCAACGATTCTGAACCGCCGACAGAAGAAGTGGCCAAGGCATTCCGTGACGTTGAAACAGCCAAGCAGGAAAAAGAAACAGCCTTGAACCAGTCGATCGCCTACAAGAACAGTAAGCTTCCGGAGGCCAATGCCAATGCCGATCAAATTGTCCGCGCAGCTGAAGGCCTGAAACAAAGCAAGATCAACGAAGCGCTTGGTGAGAAAGACCGGTTCCTGGCCATGTACAATGAATATACCAATTTCCCGGAGATCACCCGGACCCGCATGTACCTGGAGACACTGGAAGACATCCTGCCCAATATTACGGTCATCATTGACGACGGTAGTGATATTGTCAAATTCCTGCCGCTCGATGATCTGACCGGCAGTACGTCCGCTTCTGGCGGAACCGGCAACTGAGGGGAGGAAGCAGCATGAAAAACGTTAAAAGTATTATCATTATCGCCGTAATTGGTATAATTGCCCTGATCGTTCTCAGTTCATCTGTCTATACGGTCCAGGAGGGTGAATTTGCCTACATCACCCAGTTTGGTGCGCTTAAATCCATCAAGCTGGAAGCAGGCCTGGCCTTTAAAATCCCATTTGTCCAGGATGTTAACCGTCTGACGAAAAAACAGATGATCTACAATGTCAATTCTTCTGAAGTGCTGACCGCCGATAAGAAGGCCATGATCGTCGACAGCTATTCAATCTGGAAAATTGATGATGTGACAACATTCATCCGGACAGTCAACAATGTCGGAGAAATGCAAAAGCGTATCGACGCCAGCACATACAGCGTCATCAAGAACCTGATGGGCCAGATGCAGCAAAGCGAAATCATCTCGGATTCGGATACTGAGGCCGGCCGTACGTCATTGAACAACCAGATTACTGAACAAGTGGCAGTCAGCCTGCGGCCGTATGGCGTTGACATTTTGTCAGTTGAGATCAAGCGTTTCGATCTGCCCGAGGATAACACAACCGCCGTTTATGCCCGCATGATTTCCGAACGTTCCCAGATGGCTGCGTCCTACAAAGCCGAAGGCGAATACGAAGCGGCCAAAATCCGCAATGAGACCGATAAAGATGTCGAAATCATCCTTGGCGAAGCCGAAGCGGATGCGCGTCGCCTGCAGGGTGAAGGAGAAGAAGAATACATGAAGATACTTCAAGAGATCTACAACGATCCTGAAAAAGCGGATTTCTACCTGTTCGTTCGCGAACTGGAAGCGTTGAAGAAATCTCTGACAGGTGATAAAACACTGGTGCTTGGACCAGATTCGCCTCTGGCCAGAATGATCAACCAGGTCAGCGATTAAATGGGCAGTTAAGCATTCATTTGGTCAATCAACAGGCATGCCTGTTGAGCAAGTTATTGTTTAACAGAAAAAATATACAAAACCGGCCTGACCGACTGACAGCGCCTCCGGCAGCCACTATGGCTGATCGGGGGCGTTGTTGCCTGCAGCCGGATCAACAGGTGAGAAGTAGACGACTGCGCCGCCCAGTCGCGTCGTCTGGTACCACAGGGACAAGTTGATATACTTTTTCTCACCGCTGTCCGATATCTCTGCCATGTGCTCAGCCTGAGCGTTCAGGAAAAGCGCAGAGATGGTAACCCAGTGCCAGCTGTCCAGATTGGTCAGGCGACCGTTGGACAGGTTCAGGAAAGCGACCGGGCTGTCATTATTGAGACCTGTCAGAATAAATGATATAAACTGACTAAAGGGGTGACGGTTGCAGGTCAGGCCGGGGATCAGGAATACTGAGCTGTTCAGAACCGTTTTTCTGGTGGCCGCGAACCGGGAGATCCCGTCGACCAGCATGGATGCCTCATTGACGCCCATGCGGCCTGGTGTGACAAAGGTCCAGATCTGGTTCATGAAATGGCGGAAGTGGATGCGATCGGCTGCCGGCAACGGGTATAATGGAGCCAGGTCCGGTCGTGTCCTTGCAAGGTACAGCAGAAGTGTCGCGGAAGTGCACGGTCCGCAGCCAGCCTGTCGCTGCCAGTGCTCATCGTACCAGTCCTGGTCGCAGCCGAAAGATACGTCAGGCAACAGGCCAGCCTGGTCGGGCAGCCCGCTCAGCGGTATCTCCAGCAGTTCTGGACGGAGCAGACCACCCAGATAACGCCACTCGTCGGGACGCCCGCTCCGATTGGCAAGATTGTTATGAGACATGCCGGCAACTCCTTTCATGTGTCTTGAGCACCAGTATAGCATGATCTTCGGGGAGATATGGTAATATGCGACTCTTTTTTGCCATAGAAATTGACGAACAGACGCGAGCCACGCTGGCACAGGCCGTGGCGATCGTGCGGCCGCAATCAAAGACCGGTCGTTGGACACGTCCGGAAAATCTGCATGTGACCGTTCAATTTATCGGCGACCTGCCGGATGACAGCCTCGACCTGCTGGGTGCGATCCTGCGCCGGGCAGCTGGCTCAGTCAGGCCGTTCACCCTTGTTTTCCGAGAATACGGGGTATTCGGTTCGCATGCTGATGTTCTCTGGATCGGTATTGAACCTGCTGCGCCGCTGTTCACCCTGTCAAGCCAGATCCGCATGGAGTTGGCCCGTGCCGGTCTGCCCTGCGACAACCGGCCGTACCGGCCTCATTTGACAATTGCCCGCCAGGTTCAGCCGATGACCGGCCGCCTGCCCGCCTGGACACTGCCGTCCATCTGTTGCCCTGTCAAACAGATATCCCTGATGGAGAGCATGCGCTGCGATGGTGTTCTGCGTTACCGGGCTGTGTTGCGCGCAGAACTGACCGGGTTGCAGACTGTTGATCCATAATAAAGCATACAATCAACACGCTTATTAGAAAAATGGAGAACGTTAAGAAAACGGCCTCTGGACAAGTGCTTTCAGGTATGTTATATATCGTCTTGTAATGATTTCCGGCGCTTTTTTAGTGTATGGATAACAGTTGGCAGACACAATGTATGAATCATTATGAAACAGGATGAGCAGATGACAAATGAAGTGAACCGTCATGTGGCCAGACCGCTGTATCGCCAGGTGGCGGAGCGGCTGTATCAGGATATCAGGTCAGGATATTACAAGTATGGTTCCCGCCTGCCTACCGAGGATGCCCTGTGTGTCCGTTTTGGTGTCAGCCGCTTTCCGCTTCGCCAGGCGCTCAAAATCCTGGCTGATGAAGGCCTGATCGAACGGATTCCCGGACGTGGCACCTATGTTGCCGAGGGTAATGATCAGCAGGCTTCAGGAAGATCGGACAGCCAGATTGCGGACAGAAAGGCTAAAGATCCCGTCAACAGGCCGGTCAGCCTGATGCTGCCAGGTCTTGCAG
>JAWSUP010000272.1:0-5991 GCA_033549405.1 Bacillota bacterium
GGGCCAGAAGGGACGCCTCGGACATCAGATGGCCGGTCAGGCGGATGCCATGCGCTTCACACCAGTAGCCGAGGGTGTCTGAGAAGGCTGACACAAAGCGTTCGGCCGCATGTTCGTGGTATTGCCAGCGGCGGCGGGACGGCTGTCCGACAGTGGTCTCCCAGAAAAGTTCGGGCAGGCAGTCGAGGATGTCCTCACCATATGCTGCCTGGTAAGTCACGGTAAAATCCTCGGTCCATGGCATCGAGACGTCACGCAGCGCGTGGGCAAAGGGGAGGCATCCCTTGCCGACCGTCTGTGGTTCGTCTGTAAAGATGCCCGGCGCCGACTGGCCAAAAAAGTCGCCGAGGACTGCGGCATAGCGTTCGTGTGTGATCTCGATGAAACGGCGGACCGCCCTGGGATTGAGGGTGTCGAGGTATGTCTGACCATTGAACCAGGGTCCGCAGGCAGTCGTTTCCAGGTATGCATGCCAGATCCGGATCCGGGAACCGTCAGCTTCAGGTCCGTGGGCGCCCATTTCGCTGTCCGCCTCTTCAGGACTTGTGGCTGCCAGTCTTCGGTAGTGTTTCAGATAGCCGGCTTCAGTCAGCGTGATCGTCCAGGCGCCGAGCCAGCGCCCGTTTTCCTGGCGACTGCCCCGATAGGCTGATTTGGGGTAATCGGCAGGCACCTTGCCATAGGCATAGGGTGTCCAGAGGAGAAAACGGCCGTGAAAAGCCGGATCGCTTGTGACCAGACCGCCTGCAGCACCGGAGGGGTAACGGTCTTCATCGTAAAGCCAGGTTTTCAGACCGAGCTGATTGCCGGCATCGTGACAAGATCGGACCAGGCGCATGAATTCATCGCCCAGGTAAGGTGTTGCCAGCCCGTTGCGGGCATGGATGTGAAAACCGCCGTATCCCATCTCGGCAAACAGCCCGACCTGCCGGAGCAACATGGCTTCATCGAGTTCATTGTTCCAGGCCCAGAACGGCGCGCTGCGGTATGCCGGCCCGGGCTGGCGAAACAGGGCTTCCTGGAACGGTTGTTTTGCATCTGGGTACAACATTATTTTTCTCCTGTACTGATATGGGCGTATTAACGGTACTCAATACTTTGGGAAAGTGAGCCGCCAATATATTGACATGCCCTGACTCTATTATAAAAAACTGGCCGTCACCTGCCCATTGATAGATCTTAGGTTTGCCGCTAACAATTCTGCATAATGCTCTGCCGCCTGAGGCGCAGTCAATCCGTTAAAGCCCGAATGTGCAGGTGCGTCCATATAAGCTGCATAAAATCAGGTGCGTCTGCAAATATAATATATTTTTATCGCATAAAGCCGATTTAATATATAATGCATACAGATGTAATTGTTTGTTATGTGATCCAAGAAACGAGGATGCCCATGCCTTCAGTGTGTCCGAGTTATACCGAGAGCTGGAAATATCGACTAAGCAGTCCCTGACCTTGCCTCTCGCAACATGATAAGTAATGGGAGGTCAATCTGATGGATCGGATATTGCCTGATTCCAAACTGCTACTGGCGGTTGGAGAGCCCTTTGCCGCGGGGCTTTGCGAGTTGTCGGGATATCCCCCTGCTGAACGTTATGCCCGCGCCTGGCGCCGCTGGCTTGAACACGCGCCATTGCCTGCTTATGATGGCCAATCGCTATATCCATGCGGCAAGAGTTTGCCAGATCAGAACAGGCCTGCTATTGCACCATCCTATTCCTTTACATTCAGTTTGAATCAGGATGCCCTGTCGGATAAAGCTGCAGGAGCTGAACCGGTGCTGATCGCCCAGTTTGATGCCCTGACCGCGCTTCTCTCTGCTGAATCAGCCAAAACTCCTGATAGAAACCACCGCCATACCGTTGGCGGCAACGCCTATACCCATGCTATTGTGCGCTATGATCGGGTACTCCACGAAGGGCTCGATTCTTACGAAGAGCGGGCTCACAAAGGTCTGTCATTGGCAACAGATCCTGAAAAACGTTCTTTTTATACCGGCATGCTTGACCTTCTTGCCGGAATCCGCATCTGGCATGGACGTGTCATCATGCAACTTCGCCAGTCTGAGGCCGACGGCATCTGGCATGGCCGGCTGCTTGATGCTCTCAGTCAGGTGCCCTTTCGGCCGGCCCGAACATTCTATGAGGCAGTCGCAGCGTACAATTTTGTTTATTACCTGGATGGTTGCGACAATCCAGGTCGAATGGATCAGGTTTTGCAGCCATTTTATGACATTGCACGTGATGAGACAGATGCCTGGCAAACCCTGAGTGATTTTGCCGACAACGTCAGTATTAATAATGGCTGGAGCATAGCGTTGGGTGGCACTGCGCCGGATGGAAAGCCGGCATACAATGACCTGACCTCCCTCATTATGCGGGCCATGCGCGGCCGCTTTCGACCCAGCATCGAACTGCGGGTGCGACGCGACATGCAGGATGCTGTCTGGGTCGCAGCATTCGACGCACTGGCCTCAGGGAACGGACAACCAGCGTTCTATAATGAGGAAGCCTACCTTAACGGTCTGCGTGCTGCCGGTCTGGGGATCAGAGAAGCCGATCTTGCGCTCTGGAATGGCGGAGGCTGTACTGAAACCATGCTGCATGGATGCTCGAATGTCGGCTCTCTGGATGCTGGTTTCAACCTGCCACTCATTCTGGCTGACTCTCTGGGCAGGACCCTGAAGAATGGCATTATTTTTGACGATATTCTTGAAAGCTTTGCAGCAGACATTCGCCGAGAGATCACCGATGCACTGACTCAGCTCAATGAGCATCTTGCGGCGCGAGCGCAACACCGGCCTCAGCCGATGCGATCACTCCTGATCGATGACTGCCTGGATCTTGGGCGGGATTTCAATGATGGCGGAGCCCGTTACAACTGGTCTGTTGTCAATGTCGCCGGTCTGGCAAATGTTGCCGATGCCCTCGAGGCGTTGCGCATAGCGGTGTTTGTTGAGCAGCTGATTTCCCCGGACGGTATGCGGGACGTGCTGGTCCAAAATTTTGCAGGCCAGCAACAGCTGCGGCAGCGCCTGCTGGCCTGCCCAAAATTCGGCAATGATGAGCCATCGGTTGATCATCTGGCTGCCCGGATTGCTACTATTGTCTATGATGTCATTTCAGCTGTTCCATGCATCCGGGGCGGACGGTTTCTTCCAGCTCATATCATGTTCGAAACCTTTGCCTCAGCCGGAGCAGTGGTTGGCGCCTTGCCAGACGGCCGCCTGGCTGGTGAAGCTTTGGCAGATAGCGTCGGTCCGGTTCAAGGCCGTGACCGCAATGGACCAACAGCACTGCTGCGAAGTGTCAGCTGCCTGCCGCTTCAGCAGGCAATTGGCACACCGGTTTTAAATCTGAGGCTTGTGAAGTCCGCCATAGCGGATGAAGCTGGCCAGCAACGTATCAGGCAACTGATCGAGGTGTATTTTTCCATGGGTGGCCTGCAGATTCAACTTTCTTTACTGGATCGATCCGAGCTGGAAGATGCGCTGGCTCATCCGGAGAGGCACGAAGACCTGATCGTGCGCATCGGTGGCTATTCAACCTATTTTAATCGGTTGACCCTTGAACTGAAGCGTGAAGTTATCAAAAGAACCGAATATATGGTGTAGAAGTCAGATTATGAGTGAACGCGGCATCAGCTGCGGCTATACCAGCAATATGAATAATCAGGGGAGGCAATCGCCATGAGCCGTTTCATTTACAAAGACCAGTATCTGAAAGAACTGTCATTCCCGCTGGGCGGCATCGGGACCGGATCGATCGGCCTCTCAGGAACGGGGCGGCTGGTTGACTGGGAGATCTTCAACCGACCCAACAAAAACAGCCTGAACGGCTTTTCCCATTTCTCGGTCAAGATCGAGGAGAACAGCAAGCTGGTCGATGCCCGCGTGCTCAACAGCGACCTGCCGCCGCCCTACATGGGCGGCGAGGCGAATTATGGCTTTGGCCCGTCCCGCTACCTGATGGCCGGTGTGCCGCATTTTCGCAGCACAGTCTTTACCGGCGAATACCCCCTGGCCCGGATCGACTTTGCCGATGAGACATTTCCTGCCGCGGTCGCGCTCAAAGCCTATAACCCGATGATGCCGCTCAATGCCGATGACTCGAGCCTGCCAGTTGCATGTTTCGAGCCCGAGGTCAAGAACACTTCCGACCGGGTGCGCGACTTTGTCTTCGCGCTGAGCGTTAACAATCCGCTGACCCGGGGCAGGCGCTACAACACACATTTGCAGTCCGGCCCGGTGCACATCATGCGCCAGCAGAGCACCTGGACCGAGGCAGACCATCCCGATTTCGGCGAACTGGCGTTTTCCGTCCATAGCGATCGCGTCAGCTGGCAGGAAGACTGGTTCCACGGCGCCTGGTTCGACAACCTGGGCATCTTCTGGCAGGATTTCACGAAGCCCGGCGACCTCAAAAACCGGCGCTATCCTCTGGACAAGCAACCGGAAAAGGGCGAATCAGTCGCAACACTGACCGCCCGTCTGACCCTGCAGCCGGGCGAGACCGGCCGGGTCCGCTTTGTCCTCGCCTGGTATTTCCCCAATGCGACCAACTACTGGAATCCGCAAAAGCCAGATGAACAGGACAATCCGGAATTATCAGCTGAATCCCGGACAATTCAGGCCAACACCTGGAAGAACTACTACGCCATGCTGTTTCCGGATGCGCTGGCCGTAAACCTGTATGCCCAGGAGAACTGGGACCGGCTGGAACAGGAAACGCTGCAGTTCAAGGAAGTGCTTTATCGTTCCTCCATGCCGGAGGTGGCCCTCGAAGCCCTGACCGCCAACCTGTCCCTTTTACGTTCGCCGACCTGTCTGCGCCTGACCGACGGATCTTTTTATGGATTTGAAGGTTGCCACGCCCATGCCGGCTGCTGCGAAGGCTCCTGCACGCATGTCTGGAACTACGCGTATGCCCTGCCCTACCTGTACCCGGCGCTGGAACGCTCAATGCGCGACCTGGATTACCGCTACAACCTGCGTCCAAACGGCGAGATGCCCTTCCGCCTGCAGCTGCGCCTGGGCAGAAATCCCTGGTCTTTCCGGGCCTGCGTCGATGGTCAGATGGGCGGTGTCGTCAAAGTCTTCCGCGAATGGCGGATCAGCGGCGACGCCGGCTGGCTGCGCTCAATCTGGCCGGCAGTGAAGCAGTCGCTCGAATTTGCCTGGTCGCAGGAGAACCGCGACCGCTGGGACCCGGAGCAGAAAGGGTACCTGGACGGGCGACAGCACCACACCCTCGACATGGAGCTGTTCGGCCCCAACGCCTGGCTGACCGGTTTCTATCTTGCCGCCCTGAAAGCCGGCAGCGAGCTGGCCGAAGCAGCCGATGACCGTGAGGCGGCGCAGCTGTACCGGAACATCCTGGAACGCGGCCGCAAGTGGGTGGATGAAAACCTCTATAATGGTGAATATTTCTGCCAGAAGATCGACCTCAAGGCCGCATCCGTTTTGGACGGCTATGACAACAGCACCCTGACGGGAGGCGGCATCCGCGAAGCTTACTGGAATGAAGAGGCAGCGGAGCTCAAATACCAGATCGGCGAGGGTTCGGCGATCGACCAGGTGCTGGCCCAGTGGCATTGTGACCTGGTCGGGCTGGGCGACATCTTTGACCCTGAGAAAGTTCGATCCGCCCTGCAATCCATCTATCGATACAACTACCATGAGTCTTTCCGCAACTTGTTCAATCCCTGCCGCATCTACTGCCTGAACGACGAAGCAGGCACCACAATCTGCGCCTGGCCGGAAGGCCGCTATAAGCCCGTCGTACCGGCGCCATACAGTGAAGAGACGATGCACGGGTTTGAATACCAGGCCGGTTCGCACATGATCCTGCGCGGTCTGGAAGAGGAAGGCCTGCAAGTGGTCAAGGCCGTGCGCGACCGTTATGATGGTGAAAAGCGCAATCCCTGGAACGAGTTCGAATGCGGCAGCAACTATGCCCGCTCGATGGCGACATACGCCCTGCTGCTGGCTTACAG
>JAWSUP010000273.1:0-5969 GCA_033549405.1 Bacillota bacterium
GATCTCGATCAGGCTGTTCTTCTTGTCATAGCGCCAGGTTGAGCGCAGGCGGATGCTGCCGCGGCCGGTCCGGTAGATCTGTTCCATTTCTTGTGCGTTGTAGATCAGTTCTGCACCTGTCGAAAAATCGGGAGCCGGCATAATGGACAGCAGATCGGCACCCGGGTCACGAATATAGGCAGTTGCTGCCCGGCATACCTCAGTCAGATTAAACGAGCAAATATTGCTGGCCATGCCAACTGCGATACCCTGATTGCTGTTGACCAGAATTGACGGGAAAGAGGCTGGCAGCAACAATGGCTCTTTTTGCGTGTTATCGTAGTTGTCGATGAAATCGACGCAGTTTTTGTCAATACCCCTGAAGATTTCTTCACAGATGCGATCAAGCCGGACTTCCGTATAACGTGCGGCCGCATACTGCATGTCGCGGGAGTATTGGCGGCCGAAATTGCCCTTTGAATCAATATAGGGATGTAACAGGGCGCTGTTGCCGCGCGTCAGCCGTACCAGCGTCTCATAGATGGCCTGGTCGCCGTGCGGATTGAGTTTCATGGTCTGGCCGACGACATTGGCTGATTTGGTCCGCGTTCCGCCCAGAAGGCCCATACGAAACATTGTATACAGCAATTTGCGGTGCGATGGCTTGAAGCCGTCGATTTCCGGTATCGCCCGGGACACGATTACGCTCATGGCGTACGGCATGAAATTCTTTTCCAGGGTCTCCGTAATGGGTTGCTGTTGCGGCAGTTTTTCTGCAGGCATTTGTGGCATTGTATCCTCCTGTGCCTTTTGTGATGAAATATCGATACTGTCAGCCGATATCCAGCATGTCCAGGTAGCGGTAGCCGTTCTCTTCGATATGGGCTTTGCGGCCTGCAAGGTTGTCTCCCAGCAGCAGATCGAAGGTATCCAGCGTCAGTTCCGCGTCATCCGGCATGACCTGGATCAGGCGGCGCGTCGCCGGATTCATCGTGGTCTGCCACATCATCTCCGGCTCGTTTTCACCCAGCCCCTTCGAGCGCTGCAGCGTAAAACGCTCGGAACCTATCTGAACGAGCAAATCACTTTTCTCCTTCTCAGAATAGGCGAAATAGGTCTTCTCCTCCTTGCGTGACCGCTGGGTGATCTCAAACAAGGGGGATTCGGCGATAAAGACTTTGCCAGCCTGGATCAGGGAAGGCATCAAGCGATAGAGCATTGCCAGGATCATGGTCCTGATATGGAACCCGTCAACATCGGCATCTGTACAGATGATCACTTTGCTCCAGCGCAGACTCCCCATGTCAAAAGCGGACAGATCGCGGTTGTGGCGCGTCTGAATCTCCACGCCGCAACCCAGGACCTTGATCAGGTCCACGATGATGTCATTATTAAAGATCGTGCCGTACTCTGCCTTCAGGCAGTTCAATATCTTGCCGCGAACCGGGATGATGGCCTGAAACTCTGCGTCGCGCCCCATCTTGCAGGAGCCCAGGGCTGAGTCACCTTCGACAATATAAAGCTCGCGGCGATTGATATCCCGGGTCCTGCAATCGACGAACTTCTTGACCCGATTGACCATGTCAACCGATCCCATCAGCTTCTTCCTGATGTTCAGACGCTGTTTTTCAGCTGTCTCACGGCTCCGCTTGTTGACCAGCATCTGTTCGATGACCCGGTCACCTTCCGTTTTATTCTCGATAAACCAGATTTCGAGCCGGCTGCGCAGGAGTTCGGCCATGAATTCATAGATATATTTGTTGTTGATCGCTTTTTTGGTCTGGTTTTCGTAGCTGGTCTGCGTGGAGAACGAACTCGATACCAGGATCAGGCTGTCCTGGATATCGACAAAAGTGATCTTGGCTTCGTTGCCTTTGTATTTATCTCGCGCTTTGATCTGGCGATCCATTTCAGCTGTAAAGGCGTTGCGGACAGCTCGATCAGGCGTTCCGCCATATTCGAGCCAGCTGGAATTGTGGTAATATTCGATGCGGTTAATCTCATTGTTGAAACAGAACGCAATGGCCGCCTTCACTTTATATTCCGGTTTATCAGATCGGTCTTTGCCTTTGCCGCTGCCTTCGATAAGCGTTGGCACACTGATGCCTTTACCGTCATCCAGCTCCCGCACATACCCGAGTATCCCCTCCGGATAATGGAATGAGTAAGTCTCCTTACTCTCTTCGTCCTGCAGAACAAATGTTATGCCGGCATTGACGACCGCCTGGCGTTTGAGCGTGTCCTGATAATAAGACAGGGGAATCATGATGTCCGTAAAGACATCCCGGTCCGGTCGCCATTTCTGGATGGTGCCGGTTTTGCGCGAACGCACAGGCTCTTTTACCAATCCGCCGATGTTCTGTCCCTTTTCGAAATGGACAGTGTAGCGGAAACCGTCACGGACGACAGTCACGTCGAAATACTCAGATGCATATTGAGTTGCGCAAGCACCCAGGCCATTGAGACCAAGGCTGTACTCGTAGGATTCACCTTCGTTGTTTTTGTATTTACCACCTGCATACAGTTCACAATACACCAGTTCCCAGTTGTACCGGTTCTCTTTCTGGTTGAAATCGAGCGGGAGGCCCCTGCCATTATCGCGGACCTCGATCGAGCCGTCTTTGTAGCGAATCACTTCGATCTGCGTCCCATAACCTTCCCGCGCTTCATCGATCGAATTGGATAATATTTCGAAAAAAGAGTGCTGGCAACCCTCCAGATTATCTGAACCGAAAATAACACCTGGCCGCAGGCGAACGCGGTCGGCGCCCTTCAAGGAAGAAATGCTTTCGTTATCATAGGTGTTGTTCTTGGCCATGTTCATCTCCTGTTTTCATTATTTCACTGGCGCGACACAGCAATTTGAAGAAAGAAAACCGCTCTCAGGGACTGTTAATAAATAACTTGCTCAATATATTCCCCAAAGAATTGACTGAACGTGTCAATCCTTCGGGAAATGACCAAGTAATCTCTTAACAGCCCCTTAGTCGAACGGTTTTCTGGCGAGCCTAGGAGGACTCGAACCTCCGACCCACAGCTTAGAAGGCTGTTGCTCTATCCAACTGAGCTATAGACCCAGGACGTCCAGACCATTATACCTGATCAGACCCTCATTGGCAATGAAAAGGCGGCCATGACAGCCGCCGCAGGTAATGGAGCGGGTGATGGGAATCGGACCCACGCAATCAGCTTGGAAGGCTGATGTTCTACCATTGAACTACACCCGCATGTCCCGTCAAGGTTAACCTGCCTGATGATTTTACCGCAAGGCAGTCACTTTGGCAAGTCTTTCCGGCAGAAAAGCACATGCTCGGAAGGAGCAGCTCCCCAGACATTTTCTCACGAAAACCAAAACGCGTTTTGACAAAAACACGTTGGGTGTTAAAATGTGTCAATCAACAGTTGTAAAGGAGTCAAAGATGCGACCTGCCCGTGATTTGCTGCTGCCTGGCCTGATTCTGGCCGATGGGGCTATGGGAACATATTATGCCCAGTCCGGACCAGGTGACAGCAGTGCCTGCGAAGAGGCAAATATAGACCGGCCTGATCTGGTCAGACAGATCCACCTGCGTTATCTTGATGCCGGAGCCCGTTTCCTGCGCACCAACACCTTTGCGTCTGTCGCTCTGGCCGGACAGGACGAGCCTGACCGGCTGCGCGCATTGATTCGCAGTGGCTATGAGCTGGCTGATGACTGCGCCGGCAGCGAGGTTTTTGTCGCTGCTGATTTTGGTCCGGCTTATAATCTCGAAGCCGATGAATATCTGAAAGCAGGCCTTTTGGCTGTTGAAACTTTTTTATCTTGTTCTGCTGACCTCTTCATGTTTGAGACGTTTGCTGATCCGGCAGAATTGCTGCCGCTATGCAAAATTATTAAGGAACGTTCACCCCGGTCTGTCGTCATAGCCTCTTTTGCCTTGTCTCCGGATGGTCTGACACGTAAGGGCATCTCCCTTGATCAGATCGCACGGACAATGGAACAGGTCCGGGATATCGACATCTGGGGACTCAACTGCGGTATCGGTCCAACCCATCTGACAGAGCAGGCAGCCAAAATGGACCTGCAGGGAAAGCCGCTGGTCTTTTTACCCAACAGCGGCTATCCCCGTATGGAAAATCAGCGGCTGGTCTATGGATCTGAACCGGAATATTTTGCCCGTGTCCTCTCGGGCATCGCCGGCGGACGGACGCGGCTGCTGGGCGGTTGTTGCGGGACCACTCCACGCCATATTGCCGCACTGAACCAAACTTTAGGAGAGGTCAGGCCAATCAGACGGACCGAACGTCAGAAGCCTGCCGCAATTCAGACCATACTTCAGCCTCGCCAGCCTGCTCCGCTGGCTGACCGTCTGGCCCGGAATGCTTTTACCGTCATTTGTGAACTGGATCCGCCGCGCGACCGGCACATTGAGCCGCTGATCGCTGCCGCTGATGAATTGAAAGCTGCCGGCATCCACCTGATTACACTGGCAGACTCACCGATGGCCCGTGTCAAGATGGATTCAATCATCACCTCGACCCGCATCCAGCGTGAAACCGGTCTGCCCGTCCTGCCCCACTTGTGTTGCCGTGACCGCAACGTCAACGCACTGCGCGCCGGTTTACTGGCCTTGCATAGCGAAGGAATCCGCCAGGTCCTGGCCATAACCGGCGATGCGATACCCGAATCAGATCGCGGATTCGTCAAGCCGGTATTTAACCTCAACAGCATTGGGCTTCTGCAGCTGATCAGCCAGATGAACAGGGAGCAATTTGCCGATGAACCGCTCCTGGCTGCCGCCGCTGTCGATCCTGGCATCGCCAATCCAGATGCTGAATTCAGCCGGACTCTGCGCAAACGCGATGCAGGCGCCGCCTTATTTCTCACTCAGCCCGTATTCGATGAGAACGCACTACCCCTGATCCGCCGGATGAGACGCGAAGGTCTGAAAGTTTTTATCGGATTGATGCCCCTCGTCAGCTATCGGAACGCCCAGTTTCTCAGCCACGAAGTACCTGGTATCCGCATCCCGGATTCGATTCTGAGCCGGTTCTCGCCTGAGCAGGACAAGGAAGGTGCGATCGAAACCGGCCTGGCCATCACCCGTGATCTGGCTGAAATGCTCCGACCAGATGCCGACGGTTTCTATCTGATCGCACCGTTCAACCGCAGCAGCCTGATAGCAAATCTATTCAACAGCAATAGCAGCGTCTTCAGGGACGCATGACACAAGGAGAACCGCCATGATCTTGATTGCTGAGAACCTGAACAGCTCGATACCTTCCATCCAGAAAGCCCTGTCTGAACACAATGAAACCTTTTTGATCGACCTGATACAGCAGTTGGATGCAAGTCCCGCTGATTATCTTGATCTCAATGCCGGTCTCTTCCATGACAGGGAATCGGCTGTTCTGGCCGACCTGGTCAACCTGGTCCGCAGACACAGCTGCAAGCCACTGGTCCTTGATTCACCCGATCCCACTGTCCTGCAGTCGGTCTGCAACCTGGCCGGACCAGGCCTGCTGCTCAATTCCATAACGTTGGAACGCAGGCGATACGACGTTATGAGCGCGCTTGCCTGCGAATACTCGTCCGGATTGATCGCCCTTCTGATGAAAGAGGACAGGATGCCGAACGGCATTGATGAGCGCCTTGAAGCGGCCGATCAGCTGGTCAGCCGGCTGGTGCAGCAGGGCATTCCCCCTGAGCGCATTTTCCTGGATCCAATGGTCAGACCTGTATCAACCGACGATAAAGCCGGTGTCGAGGCTTATCAGTCTATTTCAGCCTTAAAAGAACGATTCCCGCAAACACATGTCATTGTCGGACTGAGCAATATATCCTATGGCTTACCGGCCAGGAAGCACATCAATCGGGCGTTTCTGCTCCAGGCGATGACGTTCGGACTGGACAGCGCCATAGTCAACACACTCGACGAAGACCTGATGGCGCTGTGCCGTGCCGGTCAAGTCCTTGCCGGACAGGATGAGTACTGTCTGAACTACCTCGA
>JAWSUP010000274.1:0-5930 GCA_033549405.1 Bacillota bacterium
GCCTTCGGCAATGCGTTCTTTGACGCGTTGAAAGACTTCCGGGTAGTCTTTTTGCAGATAGCTGTACAGCTGCGGCTGAGACGACATGAACACATAGTCCGGGTACAGGTCCATCAGCTGCAGTACAGTGGAAAAGCTGCGTGCGATCTTCTGGCGGGTCTGCGCAAGGGTCCAGAGCCAGGCAACATCGATATGGGTGTGGCCGACTGCCGTCGCCTGAATTGGCTGTTGCCCGCACAGCTTCTGGTAGAACTCGGTCTCCATGAACTGACGGGTTCGCTGTACTGAATCAGTGAAAGCCTGCGATTCGGGTTTGCGCAGATCCAGTAATCGTATCGCCTGATTGAGGACGTGCAGGATATCGAGCCGTGTTTTGTCGCCTTCCGGCAGCTCGGCCGCAACCTGGCAAGGCACATGCAGATCATAATAGACGGCTTTGACCGCTTCATCCTCAACGATCAGCCGCATCTCCAGGCCGGTCCGTTTCTCGACCAGGCCTGCGTAAGCCTGCAGATCCAACCGGAAGGTTGTCCCGGCGACTGCATCATGGCACAGGACGATACGGCGATGGTTGACATCGACGCCCTGCTTCATCTCGCCGCCGACAAAAAGGATGAACTGGCGGCTGTCGGCAGTCCAGTGCTCCTGGTCAACAGTTATTTCCAGCACAACTTTGCGCCCGGCATAGGCCTGGGGCAATGTTACATCAGCCCGGAACCAGGCATAGGCATCGTAGCCGCCCCAGCGGTCCTGTGATCCGAACGGCAGCAAATCACCGTTATCCGCCTCAGCCGGCGTCTGGTGATGGACCGGCTGGTACAGGATGTCGCGAACAGGCAGCGGATTCTGGTCAATCAAATGATTCAGATCCTTGCAGATGCGTTCGACCTGCTGAAGCTGGTAATACATAAAGACCTCCGCACTCTATTGTGACGCCACGGGTCAGCCTTTGATCGAACCGATCATGACCCCTTTGACGAAATATTTCTGGATAAACGGATAAACCATCAGGACAGGCAGTGTCGAAACGACGATAGTCGCATATTTGACGGTCTGTCCGATGTTGGTGTCAACGAACGACTGGTCCGATTGGCCCATGACATTGGAAATCAGCACCTGACGCAAGATCAGCTGCAGCGGATACTTAGTGTCGGTCCGGATGTAGATCAGGCCGCGGAAAAATGAGTTCCAGATCTCCTCCGTATAGTAAAGACCGATGACCATGATGCTGGGCAGTGCCAGCGGCAGGACGATGCGGAGCATGACCTGGGCAGCTGACGCCCCATCTATGATGGCCGCTTCCTCAATACTGTCAGGTATTGCCTGGAAAGCGGTCCTCAGGATGATCAGGTTGAAGGTGTTGATGGCAAATGGGACAAACTGGGACCACATCGTATCGGTCATTCCCAGGTTGTCTACAACCATGTAAGTCGGGATCAGGCCACCGCTGAAGAACATCGTAAACACGATGATCTTCATGATAAGGTTTTTGCCCTTGATGTTTCGGCGTGACAAGGCGTAAGCCGCCAGGGTTGTCATTGTCATGTTGACGATCAGTCCACTCACCAGATAGACCAGGGTGTTGCGGTAGGAAATCCAGAACAGACGATGGCGCAGGACCTCCCGGTAGGCATAGAGGTCGAAACCTTTGAACCAGATCATCAGGCCGCTGGTCCGGACAACTGCGTACGGATCGCTGAAAGACGCAACAAAGATATACCAGAACGGATAGATCGTAACGATCATGATGAAGATCATGAACAGCAGGTTGATGGACTTGAGGACAAATTCACCGGGCGATGTGCGCCAGCTTGTTTTAAACATGACGGCCTCCTCCTACCATAAACTGGTTTCGCTGTAACGGCGCGCCGTAAAATTGGCCAGCGTCAGCAGTGTCAGGTTGATAATCGCATTGAAAAGGTCGACGGCTGTACTGAAAGAGTAGTCAGCCCGACCATCGATGCCGAAGCCGCGGCGATAGACAAACGACGAGATGACGTCGGAGACTTCGTAGGTGTTGGGGTTATACAGCAATAAGGTCTTCTCAACGCCGAGGCTCAGCATAGCGCCGATGCGCAGAATGAAGAGAATGATAATCGTCGGGGCGATGCCGGGCAAGGTGACATGGCGCATCTTGCGCAGCGATCCGCAACCGTCAATCTCCGCCGAGTCATATAGCTGGGTGTCTATATTGGAAAGGGCAGCCAGGTAGATGATGGCGCTCCAGCCCAGTGATTTCCAGATATCCGACAGAACATAGATGGCCCGATAGGAACTGGCGTCATTGAGCCAGACCTTTTTCGGGGTGCCAAACAGCAAGTTCATGACAGTCGTGATGGTTCCTGTGTTGTTGAGAAAATCATGCAGCATGCCGGCTACGACAACCAGTGAGATAAAATGCGGCAGGTAGCTGATGGTCTGGACAGTCCGCTTAAAAATCTGGTTGCGCAGCTCATTGAGAAATAAAGCGAAAATGATAGGTGCAGGGAAGCCGAAAGCGAGGTTGAGCACATTCAAAAAGACAGTATTGCGGAAAGTCCGCATGAAATAGGCGCTGGAAAAAAACCGTTCGAAATTGCGCAGGCCGACCCAGTCGCTTCCCCAGATGCCCGCAGAGGGGGTATAGCGTTTAAACGCGATCAGAACGCCGTACATCGGGATATATTTGAATATGACGTAGTATGCCATCACAACGGCAAAAATGACATAAATAAACCAGTACTGGGTAAAGTAATTCTTCCAGTCTGTTTTGCGGGTCAGCTTTGGCTGGTTGGCAGCCTGTTTGCGGAATGACGCCATGCCTTGTCACCTCTCGTTTCCGGGGATGGCTCTTGCCTGGTATCATGAACCGTTCTGCCTGTCTCTTTGACAGGCAGAACGGCCATGTTCAGATATTATGGCTGGAAATGTGTGTTCAACGCAGGTCAGGATCCATCAGCTCAATGCCTTTTTCTGTTTTCAGCGGGATCTTGGACCAGTCGATTTGAGCACGGCCAAGGGTGTACTCATAAGGTACGCCGCCGCGGTTTTGCCAGTTCTTGATCGCCTTATCCTGGAGTTCAAGGGCACGCTCGGCGCCGAGCACCTTGCACTGTGCGACAAACGCATCAAATTGCTCATCGATTACCCATTCTCCGGTGGTGAACTTAGCGACGCTCTCCAGAATATAGGTCTGCAGGTCAGCCATGATGTCGGCATACTCGTCGGCATCCACTTCGCTCATCATCGCCGGCGGGATCGGCGTATTTGTGTTCTCCGTGAAGGTGTCGGTCCAGGTGCGCATGGCTGCCTGGCGCGATCCAGGTGTGGTCAGGGACAACTGAGCCCAGACACGGAGATCTTCATAGGTGCGGACACCGGGGATACCGAGATATTTGCCCTGGGCATCGCCGACACCGAGGTCGTCGGGATTTTTGAGAATCAGGTCGGTATAGACCGGGAAATCACCGTTCATTTCGTAAGTCAGACCTTCAACGCCAAAGGTTGTCAGCATATGGCCTTCCTCTGTATAGAAGTAATCAAGGAATTCGCCGCATTTGTCGGGGCGGGCTGCATTGGACGATATCATGGTGACGTCATGGCGCATGGCCTTGGACAGGTCCGTGCGGTCGAAGTAGCGATTGCCGTCTTCCTGCATCGGGTTATTGAATGGCCACATCAGGAAGGTCGGGTGGTCCGCCATCAGGTTGTTCCAATTGTCCAGGTTGCCCAGGCCGGTCAGTGCCGCACCGACGCGGTCTTCTGCGACCCATGTGTTGCGCATGGAGAAATCGAAATTGTAATAGTTCTCATTGATCAGTTTTTCACTGGCCATGGTATGAATCAGTTCGAGGCGCTTTTTATAAAGGTCTTCTTCGAACGGGCCGAAGACGACATAGCCGCCGGAACCGCCAACCATGGAGAAAGTCTCCTGAACACCGATCAGGTTACCGATAACCTGCAGTGAACCCTGGTTGCCGCAGAAGGGAACCTCATCCGCTGTGCTATTGCCGTTTGGGTCGTTGTCGCGGAAAGCGCGCAGTGCGGTGAGGAAATCGTCGATCGACTGCGGGATGTCCAGATCATACATGTCAAGCCAGTCCTTACGGATCATCAGGCCGCCGGACATGCCCACTTCAGCTTCAAAGATCGGCATGCCGAAATAGAGGATATGGTCTTCGTCATCCATGACGTTCTTCATGATAACCGGGTTATCATCGACAATACCCATGAATGTCGGGATGCTCTCTTCAATCGACTTCAGATCGATGATCTGGCCGTCGGCAAACATCTGGTCGGGGCGAATCAGGAAGGTATCGAATGAGCCCTGCATGGAGATGATGTCGGTCATCGAATTGGTGGCCAGCATGATGCCCAGCTGGTCGCGTGCTTGTTCGGATGGCGCGGTCGTGTAGTTCAACTTGATATTAAAACGTTCTTCAAGAAATCCGATATCTTCTTCGAAGGGGATCTTGTCGCGGCGGTCTTCCAGGGTGAAGCGGCCTACGGCATACCAGATGGAAACATCGACCGGATCTTCTTCGGCCGCTGTCGTTGATGTGCCGCTGCCGGTTGTCGTGGTGGCCGCTTTTGTGGTTGTTGTGCCACTGCCGGTTGTCGTGGGTGTTTGCTGGCAGGCTATCAGGCTGAAGACAAGGGATACGGCAATCAGCATGAGGGCCAGGCGCATTCTTTTACTTTTCACGTTTTACACCTCCAGGATTGATTGATTTGTTCTGCTTGGAAGCAGATGATACGCTCCGTTTCTGCGGGGTGCATTAAAGGCAACACTTTGCTGCCAGGCATTCACGATGCACCTCAGGGCGGATGTGATGTTACGGCAGCATGCCAGAGCTACCGGAACGGCCTTCACTTCTTCTCGAGCAACTGATAATGGAGAGTCTTCATTTTTGCCATTTTACCTGCGCTGAGCGGTGCTTTTGTCTTTCGCGATGCTGTTCCGATCGGTACCCCGCACAGCGAAAGATAGTACTTGATCGACTCGTTTCCGCTTCCTTCCTGATAAATCAGGTCGATCATCTCGTTGACCTGCCTCTGCAACTGGGCAGCCCGTTCGTTCTCGCCGTTTTCATAAGCCCGACGGATCTGTTGGAACAGCTGCGGGTAAACGTTACAGCCGCCGCCAATCACACCCCGGACACCCATGGACAGCGATGGCAGATAGAGCATCTCAACACCCTGGATGACTGTAATGCGGTCGCCCAATTGGGTGATGTAACTGATATGGCGATTAAAATCCTTTGGGCTGCAGCTGTCTTTGATGCCGATAACACCGCCTGATGATACAAGTTCGCTCATCTCGGCGACGCTCAGCGGATAAGGCGTGTTGCCGGTCTGGTAAATGAAGATGTTTGGGCCAAGCGATAAAATCTGCTTGATGAAAGCTTTGGCATCAGCAAAAGTCTTGCAGGTTTCAGGGAAGATGACACCGACTGTCCGGATGCCGCGCGATACTGCATATTGAGTCAGATGTAAAGATTGATCGTAGTCAAGTGATGCTGTGTTGGGGATCCAGTCTTTGTGTAGTTTCAGATCAATGGCCAGATCAATGATCTGCCGCCGTTCTTCTGGCGTGAGCATATCATATTCACCGGTCGCACCGGTGATGAACAGGCCGTTGAGATAAGGATTTTGATCAAAGTAAGTCAGGACGGCTGCCACGCCTTCGATGTCGAGTGACAAATCATCCCGATAGGGTGTGATGGCCGGAACGACAATCCCTTGAAACGGGTTGTTCATATTGCCATTTCCTCCGTATCTTTTGTTGCTATTCTCAAGCACAATGACAGTTGAAGCAATAATTTCAGTATAGACGGACTTATTTGTTATGTCAAGTCATTCTGAGAATAATAAATTATTAAGTTAATATTTAATTTTGTGGCTATCGGGTTTAGACAGTAAAGGGTTGCAAAGCACACGAATGTTTGGTA
>JAWSUP010000275.1:0-5899 GCA_033549405.1 Bacillota bacterium
CCAAGACAACCTGCCGGAGACGATGAAAGCCGTGATCTGCCACGGACCGCTGGATTACCGCCTGGAAGAACGGCCGCTGCCGCTGATCGACGAGGATGAGATCCTGGTCAAGATCGAAGCGTGCGGCATCTGTGCCGGCGACATCAAGTCGTACCATGGCGCCGCCATGTTCTGGGGTGGCGGCGTCCTGCCCCCCTGGAATGACGCACCGGTGGCGCCTGGCCATGAGTTTATCGGGCGGGTGGTCGCTATCGGCGACAGGGCGGCAGCCCGATACGGCCTTGAGCTGGGAGACCGCGCCATCGCCGAACAGATCGTGCCGTGCGGCGAGTGCCTGTACTGCCGGACCGGCAAGCACTGGATGTGCGAGAAGCAGAATATCTACGGCCACCAGAAGGAGATCGCCGACGGCGGTATGGCTGAATACATGCGTTATGGCCGGCGATCGATCGTCCACAAGGTGCCCGACCACATTCCGGCCAACGAAGCGGCCATGATCGAGCCGCTTTCCTGCTCGGTGCATACGGTATCGCGAGCGAACATCGGCTTCAACGATGTTGTGGTCGTTGCCGGCATGGGCCCGATCGGCCTGTGCAAGCTGCAGCTGGCCAAACTGAAAAACCCGCGCCTGCTGATCGCGATCGACCCCAAACCCAAACGGCTTGCCCTGGCCAAAGAACTGGGCGCCGATGTCGTGATCGATCCGCTCACGGAAGATGCTGTCACCAAGGTCAAGGAATTGACCGGCGGGTACGGCTGCGACATCTATATCCACAATTCCGGCCATCCGTCCGGTGTCATCCAGGGTCTCAAGATGATCCGCAAGCTGGGCACTTTTGTCGAATTCAGCGTTTTCTCTGCCGAGACGTCGGTGGATTGGAGCATCATCGGCGACCGCAAGGAGCTCAATATCGCCGGGTCGCACATCAGCGGCCTGGAAGGCTACGCGGTGGCGATCGATTTTCTGGCGCGCGGCATCATCAAGGTGGACCGGATCGTGACGCACCAGTTCAAGCTGGCTGACTACCAGGCAGCCTTCGCCCTCGCTGAAAAGGGCGACGACTCGATCAAGGTCGTACTCGTCCCCTGACGGGTGCAGCGGAACCACGAGGAGATTGACTATGAAACAAATTTGCCTGAACAAAGGCTGGCTGGTCAGCCAGCGCAGCGAGTGGTGGGACAAGAGCGAGAAAACTAAGGTCGATCTGCCCCACGACGCCTCCATCTGTCTGGACAGGCAGCCCGACGCACCTGCGGGCGCCGGCGGCGGCTATTTCCCGGGGCTTAACCTGGTCTACGAAAAGACACTGCCGACCGATCCTGACTGGCGCGGACGCCGGGTCTGGCTGACCTTTGAAGGGATCTACCAGATGGCGGAGATCCGGATCAACGGGCGGCTGGCCGGGCGGCAGCATTATGGCTATTCGACTTTTCACGTCGACGCCACGCCCCACCTGCGCAGGGCAGGCGACAACCAGATCAAAGTCCTGGTGTCCAACACGGCTCAGCCCAATTCGCGCTGGTACAGCGGTACAGGCATTTACCGGCCTGTCTGGCTGACGCTCCTCGACCCGATCGACATCGAGCCGTGGGATCTTTTCGTCTATACACCCGAGTGGTCTGCCCGGGAAGCCACCCTTACTGTCGAAGCCTGTGTCACCGCAACAGCGCCTCTTTCCGAAGATTTGAAGATCCGGGCCGTCTTGCTTGATCCCCGGGGAATAATCGCTGACGAGAGGACTTGCCCCATTGCTTTCGTGCACAGGGAAAGTGATTCAGAAAATCCCCGCTCAAAGCAGAATTCCGGCGCAGAATCCGAGACCGGAACAGGATCTGAACTCGGATCCGAACAGTATTCACCTGGTAAATACAGCTTTATCCTGGATCTGCTTGTGAAAAATCCGGTCAGCTGGTCGCCGGATGAGCCGTCCTTGTATACCCTTCAACTGTACCATGTGACGGATGACAACGAGACATTTCTCCGTGAAACAACCTGTGGTCTGCGTGAGGCAACCATCTCCGCCCGGGATGGCCTGACGTTGAACGGCGTGCCGCTGAAGCTGCGCGGCGGCTGCATCCATCACGACAATGGGCCGCTCGGCGCGGCCAGTTTTGCTGCGGCGGAGGAACGCAAGGTGCGTCTGCTCAAAGCAGCGGGCTACAATGCGGTCCGCTGCGCACACAATCCGCCGGCGCCGGCTTTTCTCGACGCCTGCGACCGCCTGGGCCTTTTAGTCATGGATGAGCTCTGTGATTGCTGGCAGGAAGGCAAGAATCCGTACGACTACCACATGGTGTTTGAGCGCGACTGGCACAAGGACCTTGACGCGATGGTCAGGCGTGACCGCAACCACCCTTCGGTTATCATCTGGTCGACCGGCAACGAAATTCCGGAGCGGGACGGGCGCAGCCATGGCTATGCCTGGTCTGAACGCCTGGCAGAGGCCATCCGCAGACTTGATGCGACGCGGCCTGTGACCAATGCGCTAAACGGGCTGAGTGCAGGTGCGATCGAGCTGAACAATCTGGAGAGCAACCTGATCAAGCATCAGGCTGACCATGACTACTGGGGCGAGCGTACGGCCGCGTTTGTCAAACCGCTGGATATCGTGGGCTATAACTACCTGCTGCAGCGCTATGCCACTGATGCGGAGAAGTTTCCTGAGCGGGTCATCTGCGGCGCTGAAAGCTTCCCGCTGCAGACAGCCGAACTCTGGACCGCCATAGAAAAAATGCCGCATGTCATCGGCGATTTTGTCTGGACCGCACTGGACTACCTGGGCGAAGCTGGCATCGGCCATGTCTGGTACGACGATAACAAAGCTTTCCTGGGCCGGTATCCCTGGCGCCAGGCCAATTGCGGCGATTATGACATCTGTGGTTTTGCGCGTCCGCAGCTGGAGCTGCGCAAGCGCGTCTGGGGATTGACCCGGCAGCCTTATCTGGCTGTGCTGCGCCCTGACCGCGACCAGGCAAAAGCTGTCGTGTCCGCCTGGGGCTGGCCCGAAGTCCTGCCGTTCTGGGACTGGCAGGAGCAAATCGGCGCAACGGTTCAAGTTGTCATCTACGCCAACGCACCGGAGATCCGCCTGTTCTGCAATGACCGCCTGATCGGCAGCATGCCCTGCACGGCAGAACAGGGGTACCAGTGCGCCTTTAATCTGCCCTATGAACCGGGGCAGCTCCGTGCGGAAGCCTGGGATAAAGAAACCGATCTGGGCACCGCGATCCTGGAGACACCGGGTCAAGCGCAGGCGCTGCAGCTGCATCTGGAAAAGGAAGACCCGCTGTGCGCAGATGGCGCGGATCTGGCCTATGTGGCTGTGACGGTCGTCGACGCACGCGGACGCCGCGTCCGCACCCCGGACCGGACTGTCACTGTCGCGGTCGCCGGCTGCGGCCATTTGCAGGTGTCGGGCAACAGCGACCCCTGTTCGCCGGAACCATACCGGGGCAGTCAGCGCCTGTCCTTTGAAGGTCGGCTTCTCGCCATTATCCGTTCGGCAGAAAAACCCGGTGACATCCTGGTTACGGCGGTCGCCGAAGGCCTGATGCCGGCATCGCTGCAGCTGCACAGCAGCTGACGGCAGCCGGTCTGATTTATTCTTTCAGGCGCCAGATGCGGGGCCGGCTGAGCAGCCCGGCCGGGCGGAAGCGGTATTCCGGGCTCCAGTCATCTCCGCTGCTGCGCCAGCCGTCCGGGCTGACGAAATGGCGGTCGACATCGGCCATGTGGAGCGGTCCGAATGCGTTGAAACGGTGGCCATAAGCCGTCAGCTCCAGCCTGTGCATGCCGGCAGATGCCGGCAGCTGTACTTCGTATGGTGCGATCACGATCGATCCGATCCGGCGTCCATCAACGGCGGCAGTCAGCAGCGGGCTGTGAAAGTGGACTGCCCGCAGGATGTGGCTGTTATCCATATCCAGATCGATCAGCCAGGTGACATTGCCGACATAGAAAGGGAGTTCCTGTCCGGTCCAGTCACTGAAAGCCAGTGAACGGACGGGTTCGGTGATCCTCGCCCTGCTGCCTCTGACCTGCACGCCAAAATCACCCAGGATATAGCACCATTCTGCACCTTTGCGACGCGTGACCGGCAGGCTGATTTCCAGAATATTTACTCCGGTGCGAATATCAGGGAGCTTTACGATGCGGATCGCCTCGTCGACAAACCAGCCCTGGCGGATGACCGCCTGCGCGTCTGGCGACAGGCCTGTCTGCTCGTCCCTTAGCAGTCCGCACATTGTTGCCGGATCATCTGCCTTTATATCAGCTGTTCCTGCTGCAACCTGAACGGTCTGTCCGTTCCAGCGGATAACGGCGTCGTTTGGCCGCTCCATGGCGAGCCAGGCCGATGTGACATCAATCTCGGATTCCACCGCCATGCGCAGATGGATCATGTGGTGGTCTGCGCTGCTGTCTGTTTCTGCCCAGGGCTGCATCAGCTGCCCGTCACGGGGCGGCCAGCCCAGGTGTTTGCGCAGGTTGGCGTCGATGCGGAGGATTTCGTCTGCTGGCTGGAATTTGCCGTCGTCATAGGCGTATTGGGCTATATCAAGCAGCAGAACGTTGGGTTCGCTGAGCTTGACAGGAACCGCGTCTGGAAGTGTGACTTCTTCCAGCACCACTTTTTTCTCGCTGTGGCATATGCCTTTACTGGCCGGTTGCGGGTCTGTTCCAGACCGAATGCCTGCCGATAACTGAGCGATGGGTTTTGAATCGTCCTTAGTCTCCGGATGGACGTCTGCCTCCAGGCTGTCTGCCGGCAGCAGGTGCAAGAGCAGGCTGTCCTGGGCGTGGCTTTCCCAGGTGAAGCGGCAGCCCTGATCTGTCCGCTCCATGGGCCAGGGCGAGATGGCGCCGGTCAGCGTATCCAGCAGGCGGGCCTGCCACCGACCGTGCAGGTAGACCTGCCAGGTTTCGGTTGCCTGGATATCCGGCTGGGGCGCCCGGCTGGCCTGGCAGAGAAAGAGCCAGCGATCCTTCTGCTCTTCGCGCATCTGGAGCAGCAGGCGGTCCGTCCTGCGCCCGCAGCTGTCGCGCACATCGATCAGCCGCCACGGCTCGAGCGCTTCATGCAAAGCGGACCGGGTGAACGGGATCTGTCTGGCCAAAGACTTCAATTTGTCAATCTGAGCGTCCGGCGCGACATCCATCAAGACCGGTGAATCACCAGCGATCAGGAGCTGCCCGCCGGCCTCGGCAAAGGCCAGGAGGCGTTCGACGGTGCTGCGGCGCAGGCTGCTGCTGCCGGATACAATGACGACGTCATAGCGCATCTGGCCGACCGGCAGCGGTGCGTCCCCGACTTTGCAGTATTCCGGCAGGAGTGATTCGCTGAGATAGTCAAAATCATGCAGGCCCAGGAGCAGCCAGCGGCAGAGCTCGTGGAACTGGTTGTCCATTTCCTGGCGCAGATCGCCGGTCTGGTCCTGCGGGCCGAAGCGCAGCCAGTAACTTTCGATCGGGTGAATGACGGCAATCCGGCAGACAGGATGGCCGCGCGTCAAAATCGTGTTCAGCCGGGCGAAATGGTCCTCAAGCCAGGACAATTCGCCATGCCAGGTGGACTGATAGCCAAATGACGGCGGATAATCCCGTTTGGCTTCGTCGGCCAGCGAGACATGGGTCAGGTGAGGGACCCGGACAGTGACGCCCAGGGCGGCCTGCCAGTCGCCCTGCAGTTTCAGTGACCGGAAATCGAGGTCGTGGTTCATGACCCCGTACATTTCAGATAGAACACCTTCGCTGCCCTTTTGACGGGCGACAGACTGGGCCTGCTTGGCCGTCGTCCACTCCCGCTGGTCGGCCAGGATGTCGATGCCCGGCAGCTGGAAAGCCCTGTAGTGGCGCATGGCTTCTCCCAGGGCGCCATTCTGGGCCAGAAGGGACGCCTCG